>JAYUBJ010000316.1:0-1690 GCA_043740915.1 Verrucomicrobiota bacterium | reverse complement strand
GGAAACTTGAGCTGGGAGATTGTCGTGGTGGCCAATGTCTGCACCGACCCGACCGCCACCATTGTAGCCGAGGCGGCGGCCTCCGCCGCGGTGCCGGTGCGCTGCGTGGACGAACCGAAGCTGGGCCTGGCGCACGCCCGCAACGCCGGCGTCGGTGCCGCCCGCGGAAAATGGTTGTACTTCCTGGATGATGACGCCCAGCCGCTGCCCGGCACCCTCGCGGCCCTGGCCGCATATTTCCTGGCGAATCCCGAGATTCGTGCCGGCGGTGGGCCGATCGAACTCGATTGGGGAGCCACCCCGAAGCCGTCCTATTGGCAACCAGAGTTCGACGGCAATTTGGGCCGGCTCGTCTTCGATCCGGCGCCGGAATTTTTCCCGCCGGGGCAACTCCCCTTCGGTGGCAACATGTTCATTCGCGCGGAAGCGTTGCGCGCTGTGGGCCGCTTCAATCCCGCGCTCGGCATGCGGGGAAGACGGTTGGCCTTGGGGGAGGAAACCGATTGGTTCCTCCGTTACGCCGCGAGTGGTGGCAAGATCGGCTACGTGCCGCGTGCCGTGGTTCGCCACTGGGTGGATCCCGGGCGCCTTTCGCGACGGAGCCTGTGGCGGCGGGCGTGGCGCACGGGCATTGCCGCCGCGGGACTCTACGACGCACCGCGGGAGACGCGGGGGTTGTTCCGCTGGCTGCGTCATGGCCTCGCGGGCGCACTGCGCGGAAAGCTCGGGTTGACGGAACAACTTTATCTCCTTCGCTGGCTGGGGCAGCTTTGGGGCCAGCGACATGAACCCTGACCCATCCGCCGATGCCGCGATTCTGCGGGATCATCCGGTTGTAATCCCCGGCGGCAGACCCTATGATTATTGGATCAGCGCGCTGGAACTGGGAACACGATGCCGGAAGATTTGAAACGTTTATTGAAACGCTCGGCCACGCTCGTGGCGTCGGTTCGCCATGCCCGGGCAGCCGCCGCAAGACGGAAGCGCGCCCGGCTGATGTCGCCGACGGTCTATTTGAAACAAATTAACGCCTATCTCCACACCCATTCCCTCCGCAAATTACAAATTGGCGCCGGCCCGGTTTCCCTGCCCGGCTGGTTGAACACCGACTTCTATCCAGTTGCGCCCGCCGATGTTTTTCTCGACGCCACCAGACCATTCCCGTTCGCCGACCGGACCTTTGATTTTATTTTCAGCGAGCATGTGATCGAGCACGTGACCTACGCCGAGGGTCTTTCGATGCTGGGCGAGAGCTTCCGCGTCTTAAAGCCGGGCGGCTGGATTCGCATCGCCACGCCGGACTTGAAAAAGTTCGTGGACCTTTTCCAGCACCCGCAGGATGAGCGCCAGCGGCGCTACATTCAATGGTCGATGTCGGTGAATCACCCCCAGGTGAAGGCCGGAAACGAATGTTTTGTCTTGAACAGTTTTGTGCGCAATTGGGGGCATCAGTTCATCTATGATTCGCCAACGCTTCGAGCAGCGTTGAAGGAGGCGGGGTTCGTGGACTTCCGGCTCTGCTCGCCGGGCGAAAGCCAGAACGCGGCGCTGCGCGGCCTGGAATCCCACGGCGCACAAATCGGTGAGGAGTGGAATGCATTCGAAACGATGGTGCTCGAAGCGCAACGCCCGGTGGCGGGCTAAGCCGGAACGACGTGGATGACTTGCCATTTTTTGAGGGGCGGTTAGT
>JAYUBJ010000315.1:0-5782 GCA_043740915.1 Verrucomicrobiota bacterium | reverse complement strand
GCGCGCTCGACCGCGCCTCGGCGCTGAACCTCGCGCAATTGCTCGTTGATTTGAACCGCGAGGAAAACGTGACGCTCATCGTGGTGACCCACGCCCTGGATCTCGCGCGGAAAATGGGCCGGCAATGTGAGTTGCAAGACGGCCGGTTGGTGAACTCGAAATGACGAATGTCGAAGATATTCCAGACACCGAAGTCGAAACCGACGAACGACGCACCCGCCTTGGAGTGCGGTGACTGGTCACCGCTTTCCGCAGGCGACTCGTCGCCGGTGCAGTCAGAGACGCGTCCTCTTTCCCCACGAACCGCTGCGCGCGGTTCTGCTTCGCCGACGAGTCGGCGAAGCGGCGAAAGCGGTGCCGAGTCACCGCACTCCAAACCTTGGCCCCACGCGCCCGTGCACAAGATGTCCGAGCACGGCGTCTATATGGTCACCGCCGGCACGCTGGACAAGGCTCGCCTTTTTCCCGGGCCGGAGCGGCTCTTGCTGCTTGAACGCCAACTCCTCGAGCTGGCCGAACATTATCACTGGCAGATCGAAGCCTGGGCCGTGTTTGGCAACCATTATCATTTCGTCGCGCGGGGCAATCCCGACTCAACCAACCTCGGCAAGGTTATCCGCCACCTCCATGCGAACACCGCCCGTGCGCTTAATCGCCTTGACGGCGCGGAAGGCCGGAAAGTCTGGCATAATTTCTGGGATACCAAGCTCACGTATGAGCGGTCCTATCTCGCCCGGCTGAATTATGTGCATCAAAATGCGGTGAAGCACGGACTGGTGCTGGTGGCGAATCAATATCCGTGGTGTTCCGCCGCCTGGTTCGAGCGGGTGGCCAGCCCGGCGAAGGTGCAGACCATTTATAGTTTCAAAACCGACCAAGTGCAGGTGAACGATGATTTCTGAACGCCACATTGAAATGCTGCGAATGCATTCGCTTCCTCAACGCACCCAATGCCGGGTCGACGCTCCCGCTTTGGAGTGCGGTGACTCGTCACCGCTTTCCGCAGGCGACTCGTCGCCGTCGCAGTCAGAGACGCATCCTCCTTTCCCACGAACCGCTGCGCGCGGTTCTGCTTCGCCGACAAGTCGGCAAAGCGGCGAAAGCGGTGCCGAGTCACCGCACTCCACAGCATGACGCTCTGGACGCTTATTCGTCGTAGCTTGCGGTTTCATGCGCGCGCGCATCTGGGCGTGCTGTTGGGTGCGACGGTGGGCAGCGCGGTGCTCATCGGCGCGTTGTTGGTGGGTGATTCCGTCCGTGAAAGCCTGCGCGAAATGGCGCTGGTGAGATTGGGGAAGGTGGACTTCGCGATGGTCACGGGCGACCGCCTCTTCAGCGAACCGCGCGGGCGTGACCCAAGCTCCATTCATCAGGCCGCACCGATTCTGTTGTTGCCTGGCACCGCCAACGCGGGCGACAACTCAGCACGCGCCAACCGCGTGCAAGTTGTCGGCGTGGAAGGCGACTTTTGGAAACTGGCGAACGCGGCGCCGCCATTCGCTGAAATCCCACCCGGCTCGGTGGTGCTAAATCGTCCGCTGGCCGATCAACTCCATGCCAAGACAGGCGACTCGATTGTAGTGCGCGCCACAAAGGTGTCGCATCTTTCGCGCGACGCGCCGCTCGCACCGCAGGAAGATTCATCCGTTGCCCTCCGGCTCAATGTTGTCTCGATTGTGTCCGACAAACAGTTCGGTCGCTTCAGCCTCCAAGCGAACCAGGTCGCCCCGTTCAACGCCTTCGTCCGACTTGATGAGTTGCAGGCGCGAGCCGGCACAACGAATCGGGTGAACGTCGCGTTGTGGCAAGGGAGTCAAAGCCAACTCCCAAAAACTTGGTCGCTCGCGGATGCCGAACTCGAGCTGCGCGAGCTGCCCAATCAAGGCGGGCTGGAGCTTCGTACTTCGCGTGTTTTCCTCGATCCACCCGTGGTGGAAGCCGCCCGCAAGATCACGCCAGATGCAAAACTGATTCAAACCTACTTCGTCAACGAACTGCGCGTGGACAATCGGGCGGTGCCTTATTCGATGGTCACGGGCGCCGGTGCGCCGCTGGTGCCCGCCGACTTGAAGGACGACGAAATGCTGATCAACCAGTGGCTCGCCGACGACCTTCACGCCCAGCCTGGTGACTCGCTCACGATGACCTATTTCGTCGTCGGTATCGCCCGAAAGATGGAGGAGCGCACCAACACTTTTCGCATCCGCGCCGTGGTGCTGATGGAACTGCCCTATGGCGATCCCACGCTGATGCCCGATTTCCCCGGCCTCGTGGAAGCGAAGAATTGCCGCAACTGGGACGCAGGATTTCCCATCAATTACGACAAGATGCGGCCGAAGGATCAGAAGTATTGGGACGACCACAAAGGTACGCCCAAGGCCTTCGTTACGCTCGCGGCCGGCGAGAAAATGTGGAGCAACCGTTTCGGAACGTACACGGCGGTCCGGTTTCCCACCAACTCCGTAGCAGCCGAGGTAACGAGGCTCACTCCAAATGCGGTGCTCGAAAAGCGGAATGCGGAATTGAAGTCAGAGCCTCCTCACGTCGGCTCCTACCAGGCGGAGTTGGAACAGAAAATCCTCGCCAAGCTCGACCCCGCAACTTTCGGCCTCGTGTTCCAACCCGTGCGGGAACAGGCGCAGAAAGCGGCGGAACAATCGCAGGACTTCGGCGGATTGTTCATCGGCTTCAGTTTCTTCCTGATCGTCGCGGCGCTGCTGCTGATGTCGCTGTTGTTTCAATTCGGCATCGAGCAGCGCACGGTGGAAGTCGGCACGCTGCTTGCGCTCGGTTTCACGCCCCGACAGGTCCGGCGATTGCTCCTTTGCGAAGGCGCGGGCCTCGCGCTGCTCGGCAGCCTGCTCGGCACGCTCGGCGGAATTGCCTACGCCCGCGCGATGCTCCACGGCCTGACCACGATCTGGCACGATGCGGTGGGCACATCCGCGCTGCGCTTTCACGCGACGCCGATGACGCTCGTCATCGGCATCGTGGCGAGTGTATGCGTGGCGCTGTTCACCATCTGGCTTGCTTTGCGCAAACAGGCCCGACAGCCGGCACGCGAACTATTGGCCGGTGGCAGCGAAGATTACGGCGCGGCATCCGAATCGGCCCGGGTAGCACCCGCGTCCCGCGGGTTGGTTGCGGCGTCTCGCCGCAACCTCGGCGACGGCGCAGTGGACTCTGGTGAAAAATTGTCGTCGGTCGAAAGCGCGTCCGGCTCCCGACCGGTCGGCGGGACGCCGACCGGAACCCGCGAGACGCGGGTGCTACCCGGACGGAGGCGCGGCCGTGTGGCGCTCTTGGTCTGCGTCGCATCGGTGGTGCTTGCGCTTGCGCTGGGCGGTTGGGCGATGATGAAGCAAGAGGCGATGGCGGAAACATTTTTTGGTGTGGGCGCGCTGCTCCTCATCGCGGCGCTGGCGGGAACTTCGGCGTTGCTCACCAAGTTGAATTTTTCCGAAGCGGCGGCGCGGCTCGCGCTCTCCGGCATGGGCGCGCGGAACATCGCGCGGCGACGCAAACGCAGCCTCGCCACGGTGGCGATGCTTGCGTGCGGCAGCTTTCTCATTGTGTCGATCGGCGCCTTCCGACTGGATGAAAACCAGAATGCGACCAAATTGAATTCCGGTACCGGCGGCTTTGCGTTCATCGGTGAGAGCACGATGCCGGTGTATCAGGACCTGAACACGAAAGCGGGACGGGACTTTTACGGGCTGAATGAGAAAGCCGTGCAAGGCATGTCGGTCGTGCCGTTCCGTGTGCGCGATGGTGATGACGCGAGCTGCCTGAACCTGAACCGCGCGCAGAACCCACGTTTGCTTGGCGTGAAGCCGGAGTTGCTGGTGGAGCGCGGGGCCTTCACCTTTGCCGGCGTGGCGAAGGAGTTTTCAGTAAGAGACGGTTGGAAACTTCTGAAAGGAGCGCCGAACTCCGGTTCGGCACGCAGCGAGCCAGCGACGAACCGGGCCGATTTGGAAATCGGCGCTCCACCCACAACCGCCATCCCCGCCATCGCCGACGAAGCCTCCATCCTTTGGGCGCTGGGCAAAAAGCTCGGTGACACGCTGGATTACATGGATGAGCGCGGACGCCCCTTCAAGGTTCGCCTCGTCGGCGCTTTGGCCAATTCTGTTTTGCAAGGCAACCTGGTCATCGCCGAAGACGAATTCGTGAAACGTTTCCCCAACGAGAGCGGTTATCGAATGTTCCTGCTCGACGCGCCGTTAAACCGCGCAACGGAAGTTTCCGCCACTTTGACGAAGGCGTTGGGCGACCTCGGCCTCGAACTCACGCCCGCCCCGAAACGACTGGCGGCGTTCAATGCCGTGCAAAACACTTACCTTTCCACGTTTCAAGTGCTCGGCGGGTTGGGGTTGTTGCTCGGCAGCGTGGGGCTCGGCGTGGTGGTGCTGCGCAATGTGCTCGAGCGGCGCGGCGAACTGGCGTTGCTGCTGGCGGTGGGCTTCCGGCCGCGCGCGTTGAAGTGGCTGGTGTTGAGCGAACATGGCGCGCTGCTGCTGCTGGGGTTGGCGAGCGGGGTGGTCGCAGCGGGGGTGGCGGTGTTGCCGTCGCTGTTGTCACCGGCGACCCAACTGCCGTATGCTTCGCTGGCCCTGACGCTCGGGGCGGTGCTGTTGAGCGGCGCGGTGTGGACGTGGGGCGCGACCGTGCTGGCGCTGCGGGGAAACCTGCTCGAGGCGCTGCGCAACGAATAAATCACAACCGGATTGTCAAAACCCGATTGTAGCCGAAGCCTTCAGGCTGCGCTCCTTGCGACGTGTGCCAGCAGCACGCGCGAACGCAACCTGAAGGTTGCAGCTACAGCCGGCGTCGAATAGGCGTCGAATAGGCGATGAAGAACTTAGGGTGGTGGATGGAACTTTGAATTGAATGCGTATGAACAAATTAATCCTGAGAATGGTGTTGCTCGGTGGATTGGTGGCCGGTGTGTCCGCGCAATCCGGCAAGCCGCTTTACGAAAATAATTTCGAGAAAGCCGAAGTCGACAAAGTGCCTGACGGGTTCTTGGTCTTGGACGGTGGGTTTGCGGTAAAGCAGGCCGAGGGGAACAAATTTCTCGAACTACCCGGTGCCCCACTCGACACGTTCGGCGTGTTGTTCGGCCCGACCGAGAAGGACGGCGTCTGTGTCAGCGCGCGCATCAATGGCACCGGGGTGAAGCGGCGTTTTCCGACGCTCGGCGTCGGGTTGAACGGAGTGGGCGGGTACAAATTGCAGGTGTCGCCCGGCAAGAAATTGATCGAGCTCTACAAGGGCGAGGAAGTGAAGGCCACGGTGCCGTACGAGTGGCAGTCGGGCGTGTGGACGATGTTCCGCCTGCAAGTCCGCAAGGTGAAAGACGACGAGTGGAAAATCGAAGGCAAGGTGTGGACGCAGTCCGGCAAGGAACCCCCCGGCTGGATGATTTCGTATGAGGAAAAGGAAGCTCCCAACGCCGGTCGCGCGTCGATCTGGGGGAATCCATTTTCCAGCACGCCGATTCAATTTGACGATCTGGTGATCCTCCCGGCCACCAAGTAGCGGCGCAATTCACCCGGGAGTGCGGGTGCGGGGAACAGCCTTGATCCGGAGCGCCGGTCTCTGACCCGGCGTGTTGGTTGCGGTTTTCTCCTTCGTGCCGGGTCGGAGACCGGCGCTCCACTACAAGGGCGTAACTTGCTGCCCTCAGGGAAAAACAAACTTCACCATGGAGAAATCGTCCTCGAAGGTGTCCCGGTTTTGCAACCCGCGCGCCACCCCCATCACCCGGTCCAATTCC
>JAYUBJ010000314.1:0-5788 GCA_043740915.1 Verrucomicrobiota bacterium | reverse complement strand
CCGCGCACTTGCCCACCGCGCCATTCTTGAACCTCAAAATGGTGACGCTCGTCGTCGTGTATTGATACGGCTTGAAAAGTTTGCTCACCGATTTCGTGTCGTAACTCGTGACCTCCGCCACATCATTCCCGAGGCACAGCAGCAACGCATCAAGCGCGTGGCAACCCGCAGTGAGCAATGCACTGCCGCCATTCTTCTTGCCGGTGTTCCAGCGAAATTGCCCATACCAAGGCCCGATGCCGTGGTAGTAATCCACCTCGCCGTAATGCAATTTGCCCAGCAGTCCGCAGTCGATCACCGACTTGGTCGCCAGGAACTGGCTGGAGTAACGGCACTCGAAGCAGACACACGTCTTAACGCCCGCCTTCTTGACCGCCGCCTCCATCACCTGGCAATCCTTCCACGAAAGCGCCAGCGGTTTCTCGATGATGATCTGCTTCCCCGCGCGCGCCGCCGCGATGGCGTGCTCGCGGTGCAGACTCGGCAGGCTGCACACGGACACGGCGTGGATATTCGGATCGGCCAGCATCGCGTCGAGGTCGCTGTAAGCGGTGACGGTGCCGCCGTGTTTGGCGCTGAGTTCCTTGGAGTCGAGTGGGCGCGAGGAATAGACCGCAGTAACCTGGGCTTGCTGGGTGGCGTTGATGGCCGGGATGTGCGCGGTGGCGACCCAGCCATATCCGATGATGCCGACGTTGTATTTCTTCACGGTGCTCCGGTTCGTTGGGAGCGCGGGTTTGCATCCGGCCCCGGTTTGTTTAATTGGTTTCGGGCAGAGGCTCGCAACTCTTGCACGCGTTTGTCAAACCAAACGAACGTCAGGAAGTGCCGCAGTTTGGAGCGCCGAGCACCGGCCGACTCAAGCGGAGCAGGGTCGGTCTCAAGCCGCAGCATGTCGCCAGCCAACCGGCGTTGAAATTAGCCCGAGCCAACTCCCGTCTTCCACCCGCTGCCAGTTGGGACAACTCGCGCTCCGGTCGGCCAACTTTGGCCGCCAATCCCGTCTGGCCTAAACTTCGAAATCAAACACCAGGACCGATTCCACCAAGGGGAGAACCAGCGCCTTCACCCGCTCGTGCTCCGGGTGGATCAGGTAGGCGTCGCGCGCCGCGGCGTCCGTGAAGGTCATCACGAAGCCGTTCTGGAAACCCTGATTCAATCCTTCCGGACTGCAGTTATCGCCGGCGACATAATCGTCAATGCCGGCCACCGTTTCGCTCAAGTCGAGGATTTGGTCGGAGAACATCTGCTTCTGTTCTGCGGTGGTGTCGCCCTTGAATTTAACGAGGGCGATGTGTTTGATCTTTGCCATAGTTTTAATTTGAAAGTCGTCCGTGAAAGCGGAGTGTCGTTCCTTAAATGTGACCCGGAATGATTATTTGGCGGCCAGCGCGGCGTCGATGGCTTGCGTCACTTCGGCGGAATCGGGGGTGACCGCCGGCTCGAAGCGCTTGAGGATTTTGCCGTCGCGCCCGATGAGAAATTTTCCAAAGTTCCATTTCACGTCGCCGGGAAACGGCGCATCTTTGCCACTCAAAATCAAATAGAGTGGGTGCTGCTCCGAGCCCTTGACGTGCAACTTGTCGAAGAGCGGGAAAGTCACGCTGTATTTCGAGGAACAAAATTGTTTGATTTCGTCATTGCTGCCCGGTTCCTGCGCGCCGAAGTCATTGCACGGAAAACCGAGCACCGTAAATCCTTTGGCCTCATACTTCTGGTGCAACGCCTCGAGCGCCTGATACTGCGGGGTGAGTCCGCATTGGGAGGCCACGTTCACCACGAGGAACACCTTGCCCTTGTAAGCGTTAAGCGAGGTGTCCTTGCCATTGATGTCCTTGAGGGGGACGGAATAGAGTGAAGCGGGAACTTGCGCCGAGACCGTCTGCGCCAGAATCAGCGCGCCGAACAATGCCATGTATTTCATCGCCGGAGTATGCCCAAAGAAAGTGGCTTGTCAAACGCCACGTTGCCCCATCCTAATTCGCCGCCAGACGCCGGGTGATGAACTGACGAACGAGCTGGATTTTGCACTTGCCCATGAATTGAATCGCGCGCGTGCGATCCAGCGGCACCAGCGGTTCCACGCCATACCACAGCATCAACGGCAGGTTCGGGTCGGCACTGTCCTCCTCGTGCGCGGCCAAGGCTTCCGCGACACTCCAGCGGTCCGCCAGCGGCAGCCGTTGCAGCGCAGAACCCAGGGAAAGTCGAACCAGCGATGATGAATCCGTGCGCGCCAACTCCGTGAACCTCCTCAACACCGCGGGTGAAACCTTCTTGTCCTCAGCGAGAAATTGCACTGCCCACCAACGAAGATGTTCGCTTTTGTGGTCGAGCTGTTTCAACAGCAGCGCTTCGTTCGCTTGACCCGCCGAATGCAGCGCCCACAGCGCGCGCAATTTGCGGGTCTCGTCCGGATGGTCCTTCAAAATCTTCAGTAAGGCGGCCGCAGTGCCCTGGCTCAACTTCCCCGCCGCCGCCCGCTCCTGGAGCAATCGGCGCGCGTGGCGGACATACCAATCATTCTTGTGGAGTTGCAGTTTCACCAGTTCGGCATCGCTGAGCCGCGCAAGATTCAGATCGCCCAACGGCTTGGGCTGGCCGTAAGTGACTTTGTAGATCCGACCGCTGGTGCGATGCACACCGTCGTTGTCGTGGCATTCGCCAAGGTCGCTCCAGTCGCTCACGAACACGCCGCCATCCGGACCGTAGTCCATGCTGATCGGGCGAAACCAGGGATCGTTGGCCATCAAAAAGGGTTTCCCGTGACGCGCGGTGTAACCGGATCCTTTCCGCTCGAGCACGTCGTAGAGCAGGCGATTTCCATGAATATTGCCCATCATGAGGGTGCCGCGATATTGGTCGGGCCAGTTGTCGCCCAGATAAACCATCGCCCCCTCGTGCGCGTGGCCGCCCCCGGCTTCCGACGACGTCCCGGTGACACCCAGTTTCCGCACGTCGCTCCACTTCTCACGCGTGTCCCAATGAAAATGGTCGGAAGCAGCCGGCATCAAGCCGTACGCGTACAAATTGGCGTCCTCGCCATACATTCGCTCGTAATGTGCGCCGGGAACCACGTGCCATAAATGCGCAATGACGCAGTTGGAAATAAATGCCTGCCCGCGTTCGTCAAAGTCCATCCCCCACGGATTCGTCGTCCCGTCCGCCACCATCTCAAAAATCTTGCGCGTGGGATGGTAACGCCAGACCCCGCAACCCACCCGGGTGCGCTCGTTCTCCGGCGTGCCCGGCTTGCCCACCATGGAAGGCACCAGAATTCCCTGACGCCCATACAACCAACCATCCGGCCCCCAGATCAGGCCGTTGACCATGTTGTGCGCCGCCTTCGTGGTCCAGCCGTCCAGGTGAACCACCGGCGGCCCGTCCGGCACGCCGTCGCCATCCGCGTCCGGAATGAACAGTAACTCCGGCGGCGAGAGCACCCAGACCCCACCAAAACCATTCACGATGCTGGTCAGCCGGCGGCCCTTGTCGTAAAAAACTTTCCGCTCATCAAATCGTCCGTCACCATCCTTGTCCGTCAGAATGATGATCCGATCCTTGTTCTCCACTTTGAAATCGGGGTACGAAAAGTTTTCGACGACCCACAAACGTCCGCGATCATCGATGTCGAACGAGATGGGCTGCATCACCTCCGGCTCGCCGGCAAAAAGGGTGACCTTGAAACCATCCGGCACCGTGATCTTTTTCAGGGATTCCAACGGTGACGGCGGCTGGTCTTTGGGATCCTGGGTGCTGACCACGCCTTCCGGCAGACCCGACGACGCGGCTTTGGAATTCGGGCCCGCGAGTGTAAGCACGACCGCCGTGGCCATTAGAAATGATTTTTTCAGATTCAAGTTCAATTGGATTTTCACGCGCGGAAACTAGCATAGTCCCGACGGAAGACAACGCCGAGTTGGATGAAAAATCAAACGCGGCGCTACCAGCCTTGCCTCCGTAGCGCAGTGCGTCCCCGCCTGCGAGTTCTGGCCGCGTCTCGCGGCCCGGCCCGGTCCACAAGGCGCGGACGCTCCGCGAACTCGCAGCCGAGGGCTGTGCGCGGCTGCGCCTGTTACCAACCCGCCGCCTGGATGGCTTCCACCAATCTCTGCAAAAGCAAATCCGGGGCACAGCCCAGCACCACCACGGCCAGCGCCAGCAGGCCAATGGCCAGACGCGCCAGCAGCGGTGTCACCAGCGGCGCGGCTGTTGCGGGCGCCTCGTTGATATAAACCTGCTTGAGCAGTTGCAGGTAGTAATAGAGTGACACCGCGCTCATCGCGATGGCGAAGATCACCAGCCAGAGCAGGCCCAGGCGCTGCGGATCGCCCTTCAACAAGGCCGCAAAGATATAGAATTTTCCAAAAAATCCGGCGAGCGGTGGAATGCCCGCCAGCGACAAAACAAAAATCATCAGACACAACGCCAATCCCGGTGCCCGGCGGCTGAGTCCCGCGAACGTCACCAGCTTGTCGTCCCCTGCCTCAGCTTCCACCAGCGCTACCACGCCGAACGCGCCCACGGTCGTCAGCGCATACGTCACGATGTAATAAACCAAGGCGGATACGCCGGTGGCATTGTTCGCCAGCAGCCCGAGCAAGGCGTAGCCCGCATGGGCGATGGCGGAGTACGCCAACAGACGTTTCACGCTGCTTTGCACGATGGCCGCCAGATTGCCCAGCACCATCGACAGCACCGCAATCACCGCAATCACCGGCATCCACCCGGAAACGTAACCATGCCAGGCACCGCTCCCTTCGGCTCCAGCGAATCCGATCATCATGACTTTGGCAAAGATGAAAAAGCTGGCAACCTTCGAGCCGGAAGCGATGAAGGCGGCGCTGGGCGTCGGTGCGCCCTGATACGCGTCCGGTGCCCACAGATGAAACGGCACCGCAGCCACTTTGAAACCAAAACCGATCACCGTCATCACGATGGCCGCGAACAACAACGGATCGGCCGGCTGGCCTTTCAACCGGGCCGCGATCTGGACCAGGTTGGTCGCGCCGGAAAGGCCGTAAATCAGGCTCAGTCCATAAAGAGTGAACGCAGCCGACATGCTGCCGATTAGAAAATATTTCAACGCCGCCTCGGCAGACTGGATGTTCCGCTTGTTGAATGCCGTGAGGATGTACAGGGAAAGACTGGTCAGCTCGAGCGCGACGAAGATCATCAGGATTTCCTCCGAGCTGACGAGAAACATCATGCCCACCGTGGCCAGCAGTAAAATGGAAACATACTCGCCCACGTGATCGGTGAAGTCCGCTTCGAAGGAAATGATCAGCGTGAAAACGGAAAGCACCAGCAGCGCCTGCTTGACCAGCAACGTCAACGGATCAACGACCAACATGCCATTAAGAATTTTTTCGTGCGCGGGAACGTAGAACATCCACAGGAACGCGGCCACGCAACCCAGCACGCCCAAGGCCACCGCAGTTTGCATCCGCTGGGGCAGCGGTTGCGAACGCGCCAGCCACAAATCCACGCCGAGCACGATAAATGCCGCCACGGCCACGATCGTTTCCGGCGCAGCGAGCCGCAGGAGTTCTCCGTAGTTCACGGCGTCCCTCCCTTCACCAGCGCTTGCATCAGCGGTGACTGAAAGCTCGGCACAATCAAGTCGAGCAACAAACGGGGATGAAGGCCGATCACCAGGGTCGTCGCGATCAGGATCGCCGCGCCGACTCGTTCCGGGACCGAAATCGCCTCCCACGGAGCGCCGAACTCCCGTTCGGTATGTGCTTCCCCGGGCGAATCATTACCGTGCCGAACGGGAGTTCGGCGC
>JAYUBJ010000313.1:0-5792 GCA_043740915.1 Verrucomicrobiota bacterium | reverse complement strand
AGTTGAGCCAGGTTCGCCGCCAATTTCGGCAACGGAATATGGCGCGCGCCTTCGATGTGGGCGGACTCCCATTCGCCGGGCGTGCGCACGTCGAGCACCTGCGGCGCGTCGCCGCGCTTGAGCGCGCCCTTGAGGTCGCACACGCTCAACTGGGAAAGCTGCCGCGTTTCTTTGAGGGTGTCCGCTTCGATGTAGCCAAGCACGTTGTCGAAGCCGATGCGCGCCAGTTCCAGCCGCGCCTTGGCGGCGGCGTCCGCCGAGCCGACGACCAGTGCGATGGCTTGGCTGCCGGGGACGAGGAAACCCACCCAGGTCGAAAACAGAGCGCTGCTCAGGCCGATGTTCAAGCTGCCAGGAAAATGTCCCGCTCCAAAGAACGGCGCGGGGCGCGTGTCAATGACCGCCGCACCCCCGCGCGCCGCCTGTTGTAACTCGGCTTCCGTGAGCGCGCGCGGCGACGGGAGTTGGCTGAAGGGCGTTGCACCGTGAAGGTTCACGCCCACGTCGTAAGCGAAATAAGTCGGGCGGTCGGGCAGGTTCGCGGTCATTTGCTTCACGAACTCCACGCGGTCTTTGATTTGCGCGGCCCAGTTGAACTGCTTTTCCTGTCCGATGGTGGTAAAGGGCGCACTGCCCAACGCGCGTCCGCAGAGCGAGCCAGCTCCGTGCGCAGGATAAACTTTCACGCCATCCGGGAACGTGAGCACTTTCTGGAAGAGCGAGTCGTAGAGTTTGTCCGCCAGCGCGCGCGGGTCGGCATCCGCGTCGCGCAGGTCGGGTCGACCCACGTCATTCACGAACAGCAGGTCGCCCGTAAAGATGAGTTCCGGCTGGCCGCCCTCGCGCACGAGGAAGCTCAGGCTGTCGGGAGAATGGCCGGGGGTTTCGAGCATCTCGATTTCGAGGCTGCCCACGCGGATGCGTTCGCCGTCGCGCGCAGGCACCCGTTCGTATTTCACCGGCGCGCAGTGCGACGTGTAAATTTTAGCGCCGGTGCGGACGGCGAGTTCGGGGAAGCCGCTGGCGAAGTCGGCGTGGGGATGCGTGTTGAGGATGGCGGTGATTTTCAAGCCCTCGCGTTGGGCGTCGGCGAGGTAATCGTCCACGTCGCGTTTGGGATCCACGACCGCCGCCTCGCCATCCGCACCCACCAGATAGGAGGCGTGAGCGAGACCTTCGACGAAGTAGCGTTTGAGCTGCAGGGTGGGTTCTTTCATTTGAAAATTCATGGTTGAGTTAGAGGTGAAGGTGGCATCAGAGCGGGCCAATTTTTCACCACCACAAATCCGGCGACCGCCAGCACAAACCAGCCGAACGCGTGCCGCAGCGTCGTCGGCCGCAGCCGTCCACCCAGCCGTGCGCCCGCCGCCATGCCCACCAGCGCCGCGAGCAGAAACGCGCCGGTCAATCCCCACGCAAACGGCTCGCGCCCCAGATGCCCCAGCCATCCAGCGAAAGAATTCACCGCGATGACCGCCAGCGATGTCCCCACCGCCATCGCCATCGGCAAGTGCGCGAACAGAATCATCGCCGGCACGAGAAGAAACCCGCCGCCCACGCCTATGAAGCCCGTCAGCATGCCCACCACCAGCCCTGCCAGGCCGCAGCGCACCGGTCGGCAATCCGGCAGCGGCTCAATGGCATTCTCCCCATCGCGCGACAGCATCCGCCCCGCGACCACGGCCATCAGAACCGCGAAAATGAGCATCAACACTCCCGGCGACACCAGGCGGGTGAACTGCGCGCCTGCCAACGCTCCGGCCATGCCCGTGATTCCGAAAAGCGTGGCCGCCCGCCAGTGGACGAGTCCCTGCCGATGCTTGAGCCACGCGCCCGCCGCACTCGCCCCGCCGACGATGGCCAGCGACATTCCCACCGCCGACGCCACCGGCACGCCCGCCACATACACGAGTACCGGCAGCGTCACAATCGAGCCGCCGCTGCCCAGCAACCCGAGCGAGAGGCCGATGCTGACCGCCAGAATCAGCGCGATGACGAGATGCAGTTCCATATCGGGATTGCCTTCACGCCTTGCAAGCGCCGACGCCGCGCTGGTTCCACGGCATCTTTGCGAGGAGCATCCCCATGCCGCACCAGTCCGTGATGCCGGCGAAGACAAGTCCTGCGCCGATAAAACCAGAGAGCCAGATGAATGCGGGATGGACGAAGTGCGCGAGCAGCACGCCGATCAGCACGATGGCTCCGGCAGTGATGCGCACCTGGCGTTCGAGCGGGATGACCTTGCTCGTGCCGCGATTGACCGGCAGGCCGGCCTCGGCCCAGGCCATCGTGCCGCCCTCGACGACGTGACATTGTTCGTAACCGCTCTTTTCGAGTTTCTCCGCCGCTTGCTTCGCACGATTGCCCGTGCGGCAAAAGATGTAAAGCGGCTGGTCTTTGGCGAAGCCGTTCACGCTGGAGAGCTTGGTCGCCTCGAGTTGGTCGAGCGGCACGAGCGGCACGTTGGGGACATGGATTTCCGCATGTTCTGCCGAGGTGCGGACATCGAGCAGGTGGAGCTTTTCGCCCTGTTGAAGGCGGTCGTGGAGTTGGCGTGGGGTGATGATGGTCATAATAGTTTTTTCACGGTGATTGTCATGGTCTTTTCAACGGCTTTGCCAGCGGTGATGTTGTTCAGCCTCTGGCGGTCCCCAGGTTCCAGGCGCATAGATCGGCAAGTTCTCGCGCGGATGGCCGGCCCAAGTTCCAAGAATCGGGTCAGCCACTTTCCAGGCCGCCTCCACCATGTCGGCTCGGTGGAAATGCGTCGCATCGCCCATGAGGCAATCGTAAAGCAGTTTTTCGTAGCCCGTGGTTGGCGCGATTTTTCCAAATTGTGAATAATCAAAATCAAGCGTAACAGCGCGTGTGCTAATGGTTGGTCCGGGCATCTTGGCGCGCATTTGCAAGGTGATTCCCTCATCGGGCTGGATGTGCATGATGAGCAGGTTAGCGCCAAGCGGGGAACATTCCGTGCCGCCAAAAAGCGAGAGCGGTGGACTCTTGAACCGGATCACAATCTCGGTGACGTGCCGGGCGAGTCTTTTGCCGGTGCGCAAATAGAACGGCACGCCGGCCCAGCGCCAGTTGTCCACCCACAGTTTGGCACCGGCAAAGGTTTCGACTGTTGATTCCGGGGATACCCCCGGTTCTTCGCGATACCCGACGATGGGTTTGCCGTTGACCTGGCCCGGTCCATACTGCCCGCGCACGGTGTCGCGCAACACGTCTTCCGATTTTAGCACGCGCATGTTTTCGAGAAGTTTCACCTTCTCGTTTCGGACGGCTTCTCCGGCGAGAGACGTGGGCGGTTCCATGGCGATGAGCGCGAGCAGCATCAGCATGTGAGTCTGCATCATGTCGCGAAACGCACCGGCGGTTTCATAGAAGGCACCGCGCCCTTCGACCCCAATCGTCTCCGCCGCCGTGATTTCCACATGGTCAATGAACGTGCGGTTCCAGACCGGCTCGATCATGCTGTTCCCCAAGCGGAACACGAGCAGGTTTTGCGCGGTTTCTTTGCCGAGGTAATGATCAATGCGAAAGATCTGCGGTTCGGCCAAGGCCGACGAGAGGGTGGCGTTCAACTCCCGCGCGGAGGCCAGATCATGCCCGAATGGCTTCTCGATGACGACCCGACGCCAAACTGGAGGCCGTTCCTTCAATAGCCCGCTCGCGTTGAGCTGTTGGACGATGGGTCCAAAAGAACCGGTCGGCACGGAGAGATAAAACAAAGCGTTCCCGCCAGTGTGCTGCCGGGTGTCTGAATCAGACAGCATCGCACGTAGCCGTTGATAGGTTCCGGGATCAGTGTAGGACCCACTACAGTAGTGCAAACGCTGCTCGATGACATTCCACCATGCCGGGTCCACTTTCGGCGTGGCAAACTCGGCCTTGGCCTTCCGCATCTGCTGCCGGAAGTCTTCGTCAGACCACTCCCGGCGTCCGACACCGATGATGGAAAACTCCTCAGCCAGCAAGCCGTTGGCGACAAGGTTGCAAAGGGAAGGAAGGAGCTTCCGTTTCGTCAAATCGCCGGAGGCGCCAAAGATGACGATGACACACGGACCGGCCCGATGAGTGACAGTGGGAGCGGCCAGAAATTGCTGCCGACATTCGTCACTGCAAAAGTAATGTGTTTGCCCCTCGCGCTCGGCATGGAGCGCGTTGTCCTCGTTGACGGTCATTCCGCAAATTGGATCTCTGGTCATGGCTTCTCAGTGGTGCGTGTTTTCAAATGCGTAAGCGGGCATGATGCGATGCAGGCCCCCCAGCAGACCGAGTGCTGCGGAAGCGCGGATGAAGCGCCGTCGGTTGAGTGGTTGGAATGTTGATTTCATAATTGTTATTGGTTTCATAATTGAATTTGGGCGTCCATCTCATCCCTGACCTCGACAGAAAGGTTTCGCTTTAGCACTCTTGCCCGATGCAAACTTTCCTTCGCAAATGGCATCGCTGGATTGGATTTCCCGCGTCGCTTTTCCTCCTGTTCGCCGCCGTCACCGGCATCCTGCTGGCGGCGACCGAGTTCTTCGGTGAGGAAGAAGCCTTGCGCGAGCGGACGCGCGAACTGGTTTCGCCCGTCACCGTGCAGACGCCGGATGCTGATCTGGCCGTGATGCTGGCGCGCGCGCGGGCAAGCGTCGCCGTTCAGGCCGGCAGCGCGCCGCTCGACAAGATCGTCTGGCAGTTCAAGGGCGAAACGCCGACCATCACGTTTTTCCTCGGCAAACCCACCGGCGGCGAAGACCGCAAGGTGACGGTGGACGCGCGCACGGGTAAAGTGGTGCGCACGGAAGCGTATGTGGACAAGCCTTTCCTGTTGCGTTTGCACAGCGGCGAGGTGTTTGGCGATGGTGGGCTGGTGCTGGCGATGTTCTGGGGACTCGCGCTGATCTTGCTCACCGTTTCCGGCATCATCATTTACTGGAAAATGAGACGGTCCAATCTGACCGGCATCCGGCGTATCTTCTGGCTCGTCACGCTCGGCGGTTTTGCTTTGGCCGCGACGAACGGGCGCGCGGACTCGCCGTTTTACACCGATGACCCGGAGTTCTCGCCCGGCTGGGAAATCAAATTCGGCATGACGGCGGAACACAACACCGGCGGCAACACCTGGACCGCGCCCGTGCTCGACCTGAATTACGCGGTCGTGCCGAACCTGCGCCTCAACCTGACGCTGGCGGGGCGCACGCTGCAACCCGTCGGAGGGCCGAGCGTATTCGGGTTTGCCGACACTGAGTTCAAGGTGAAGTGGCGTTTCGTGGACGCGGACACGAACAGTTGGCTGCCGTCCATCGGCATCGCACCCAAGGGTTTCTTCCCCACCTCGGACAGGGATCGTGGTCTCGGCGACGGCGTTTATCGCGCACAATTGCCGCTGCAATTCGGCAAGACCATCGGGCGCTTCTACAACTGGGGCGAAGTCGGCTATCAGATGGCCTTCGACAAAAAGGCGAGCGACGTGGCTTACTACGGCATCGGCACGTTGTATTCTTTCAACAGCCACTTCGCGCTCGGCACGGAGCTTTTCGGTTACACGCCCATTGACGATCGCCAGAACCACCAATGGATCACATCGCTCGGCGCGGTCTATACCTTCAACGAACATTGGGCGCTCAAGGCGTCGATCAGCCGCACGTTGCGTGACGAATCGCGCGGCGGGCCAAATCCGTCCGGCGTATTTTACATCGTCTGGAATTTTTAGCGACGGGCCATGAAACCGTGGCAGAAACGGGCGCTGCCTGTTGAATGGTTGGAATGTTGTTTTCATAATTTTTGTTGCCTCACCG
>JAYUBJ010000312.1:0-5809 GCA_043740915.1 Verrucomicrobiota bacterium | reverse complement strand
AGGAGCGACTGGATTCACAAATTACTTGCGGGTGATGCCTAACCCGTTTGAAAACCCTTCGATCTGTAGGAGACGAGGTGACGAGTCTCAAATTTCTTCGGTTTCTTAAAGGTAAGTTAGAGACTCCTCACGTCGTCACCTGCTTCTTGGACAGGCTAGAGTCACATTGAGCGATGGTTCGCGAGTTTTGTCATTTCGTGAATTGAGTCGCTTGGGGCAGGGCAGCGACAAGTTTCGCCGCTTCACTCACCCTTAATCACACCCCACGAAACCCAAACCCGGAATTGAAGCTTGACGATAAATGGGGTGCTCCCTATTTTGTCGGCGTTACTGATCAAATTGCTGGGGAACCAGCGCGAGAAGTCGGAGAGTAATCTGCCGGCTTTTTTGTTGCCCTTGGCGAGACGACACGACGAGCATATGAACGCGGAATTTTTAGCGATTTTGGAATTTTGGGAGCGGGAAAAAGGCATCAGCAAAGATGTCCTGGTCGCCGCCGTCGAAGAAGCGCTCGTGTCCGCCGCCAAAAAGGCGATTGGCCCGGCGCGCGAACTTCGTTGCGTCATCAATCCCAAGTCTGGCGACATCAAGGCCTTCGCAAAACTGATCGTTTCCGATAAAGTGGTTTCCAAGCATGATCAGATCTCCCTGTTCGAGGCCCGGCGAATAAAGTCCGACGCGCAGGTCGGGCAGGAGTTGGAAGTGGAGGTCACCCCCACGGGATTCGGCCGCATCGCCGCGCAGTATGCCAAGCAGGCGCTGTTGCAGCAAGTTCGCAAGGCAGAGAAGGATTTGATTTACGCCGAATTCAAGGATCGCACCGGCGACATCGTCAGCGGCGTGGTGCGTCGTTTCGACCGTTCGGACGTGACCATTGATTTGGGCAAGTATGAGGCCCTGCTGCCGAACCGCGAGCGGGTGCCCACGGAAGAATACCAGATTGGCGAGCGCATCCGTTGCTTCGTCAAGGCGGTGGATCACAGCGCGCATGGCCCGGAGATCATTCTGTCGCGCTCGGATCCGCAGTTTGTGGTGAAATTATTTCAGTTGGAAGTTTCCGAAATCAACGACGGCACCGTGGAGATCAAGGGGGTGGCCCGCGAGCCGGGATTCCGCACCAAGCTGGCGGTTTATTCGCGTGATGACAAAGTGGATCCGGTGGGCGCGTGCGTGGGTCTGCGCGGGCAACGGGTCAAGAATATCGTCCGCGAATTGAACAACGAAAAAGTGGACATCATCAAGTGGGATACGAACATCAAGACGTATCTCACCAACGCCCTGGCCCCCGCCAAATTAAAGTCGTTTGTGATTGATGAAACCACCCGCCGGGCCCGGATCATGGTCAGCGAAGACCAGCTCTCGCTCGCCATTGGGAAGCGCGGGCAAAACGCGCGGTTGACCTCGAAGCTGACCGGCTGGCAGGTGGACATCGAGCACGAGCAAGTCATCACGATGGGCTTCGATGAAAAGGTGGCCCAGGCCGTGAAGGCGTTCGCCGCGATCCCCGGCATTTCCGCGGAACAGGCGGCGGTGCTGGTCAAGACCGGGTTTCACAGTTTTGAAGATTTGCTCCAGGCGGAGGCCAGCGATCTGGCGGACATTCCGCAGATCGGCGAACATGCCGCCGCCATTTTGGAAGCCGTGCAGATTGAAGCGGCGCGCCGCAAGCCAAGCAACGGCGAGCAGGCCGCCTGAAGCCATGCCTTCGGAAAACCCGATGTCACCAGGTTGAGAGCATGAAGGCTTTGTGGTCAACGAGTCTGGAAGAATTTACTTATGCCCGTTCGGATTTACGACATCGCCAAGAAACTTGGCATCGAAAGCAAGGACGTCCTGGCCAAAGCCAAGGAACTGGGCATCAAAGAAGCCAAAGTCCCCTCGAGTTCGCTGGACAAGATCACCGGTGAATTTTTGCTGGAACAACTGGGCGGCCACCTGACGCCCACGCCCGTCGCACAACCCGCCCACGAACCGATCGTCATCCTGGCCCCGCCCGTTGAACCCGATCCGCTCCCCGCTGCGCCGGTCGAAGCGCCGATCGCAGTGGAGCCCCAACCAGCCGCGCCCCACAGCCCCGACTCCGTAGCCGCCACTGCGGAAACGTTGCCACGCACCGTGGACGCTGAGCCGGCAGCGGAGGCAATACCTCCGGCCACGCCAAACGTCGAAGCCACGCCGGCGCCGACCATTAAGCTGCCCGGCTTGGGCGACAAGGTTGGCTTTGTAAATTTGGGGCAGCGACCGGGTCCGAAACCCGGAGACAAAGCTGGTGCGGGGAAACCAACTCAGCGGACCGTGCCCGATGGCCGCGGCGCGCGTCCTGGCCAGCGGCCGGGCGCCCCATCCGCACCGGCTCGCGCCGACGGAAGGTATGGCGGGTTACCGGCACCGCGAGTGCCCGCCAAACCCGAGGCCCCGGCACCTCCCAAATTTGTCGCGCCCGAGACCGGCGAGTTGATCACGATGAAGCCACCGATCGTCGTGCGCGATCTGGCGGAACAACTCAAGAAGAAGCCGTTCCAATTGATCGCCGACCTGATGGAATTAAACGTCTTCGCCAACGTGAACCAGGCGATTGACGAGGCCATCGCGCAGCGCTTGTGCGCCAAACACGGCTATCGTTTCGAAGTGGAGAAACGCGAGCGCGGCGGCGGCGTGGTGCATGCGCCGATCAAGAAAATTGAATTGGACATCGATGACAAAGTGGAGGATCTGGTGCTGCGTCCACCGGTGGTCACGATCATGGGCCACGTGGACCACGGCAAGACCACGTTGCTGGATGTCATTCGCAAGGCCAACGTCGCGGCGGGAGAAGCCGGCGGCATTACCCAGCACATCGGCGCGTACACGATCACCTTCCCGCATCCGGAACGTCCGAACGAACTCCAGCAGATCACCTTTCTCGACACGCCGGGCCATGCGGCGTTCAGCGCCATGCGCGCCCGCGGCGCGAACGTGACGGACATCGTCATTCTGGTCGTCGCCGCCAACGACGGTGTCATGCCGCAGACCTTGGAGGCGTTGAGCCATGCGCAGGCGGCCGCGGTGCCGATCATCGTGGCGGTCAACAAATGCGACCACCAAAACGCCAACCCGATGAAAGTCCGGCAGCAACTCCAGGACAAGGGTTTGGTCTGCGAGGAATGGGGCGGCAACACCATTTTCCAGGATGTCTCCGCTTTGACGAAACAGGGCGTGGACAAGCTGCTCGAACTGATTTTGCTCCAGGCGGAAATCATGGAGTTGAAAGCCAATCCCAAACGCCGGGCCAAAGGAAACGTCGTGGAATCCGGCCTCGAACCCGGCGGCCCCACCGCCACAGTGCTCGTGCGCAAAGGCACCCTCCGCGTCGGCGACCTGGTGATCTGCGGCCAGTATTACGGCAAGGTGCGCGCCCTCATCAACGAGGAGGATAAACGCCTCAAGGAAGCCGGGCCTTCCGTGGCCGTCAGAATTCTCGGCATGAACGGCGTGCCGGAAGCGGGCCTGGAATTCAGCGTCGTCGAAAATGAGAAGCAGGCACGCAACCTCGCCGAAGAACGGGCCATGGCCACGCGGGAATTGGACAATGTCGAGCGGCGCCCGAAAGTGACCCTGGAAAATTTGTTCGCCACCATGGACTCCACCACGGCCAAGGTGCTCAAGGTCGTGGTCAAGGCCGACACGCAGGGCTCCGTCGAGGCCATTGTCGAGGCGCTCAAGAAAATCGAATCAGACAAAGTATCGATCGAGGTCATCCATTACGCGGTCGGCACCATCACCGAGTCGGATGTGCTGCTGGCCTCGGCATCGAAGGCGATTGTGCTGGGGTTCCACACGCGGATCGACAACAGCGTCTCCGAGGTGGCCAAGCGCGAAGGCGTCCAGATCAAACTTTACACGATCATTTACGAATTGGTGGACCAGGTGAAAGACGCCATGGCCGGCCTGCTCGATCCGTTGACCAAGGAAGTGGTGGCCGGATCCGCCGACGTGCGCCAGATTTTCGAACTGTCCAAGGGCGGCAACGTGGCCGGCTGCATCGTGAACTCCGGACGGATCGTCAAAGGCAAGGTGCGCATTCTCCGCCGCAAAGGCCTGATCTACGAAGGCGTCACCCTCTCCTTGCGCCGCTTTCAGGATGAAGTGAACGAAGTGCGCGCCGGCATGGAATGCGGCATCCGCGTCGATGGCTTCAATGATTTTCAAGTCGGCGACAGCATCGAGTGCTACACCTTCGAGAAAATCAAGCAGACCCTATAAACTCCGCGGCCCGCCGCCCATGTCCAATCTTCGACTCCAACGAGTGCGCGAGCTCTTGAAGCGCGCCATTGGCGAGATTCTTCGCCAGGAACTCCCGATCGATCAAACCGGCCTGGTCACCGTCAATGACGTTGGCGTTTCGTCCGATTTTCGTTCCGCCACGGTCTTCGTTGGCATCGTGGGCAATGCCGCCCAAAAGAAACATGGCGCGACCGTCCTGAAACGCGACTGCAAACGGATTCAAACCCTCGTGGGCAAAGCCGTCGTGCTCAAATATACACCGCTATTGCGCTTCGTAGTGGACGACTCCATCGAGCGCGGGAACAACATTCTGAAAATCATCGACGAACTGGAGCAATCCGGAAAAGGACCGGCTTGAGCCATCCCAGTCTGTCCAGCCTGGGAGCCGGATCCCTCCTCCCGCCATGAAACCCAACCAGAAAACCATCACCCGCATCCTCGACGGCTTGGCCGGGTGTAAATCCATTTGCGTGGTCGGTCATATCCGCCCGGACGGCGACTGCATCGGCTCGCAGGTCGGTTTGACACTGGCGTTACAAAACGCGGGCAAAAAAGTAACCTGTTGGAATCAGGATCCCGTGCCCCAAAAACTCGCTTTCCTTGTGCCGAAAAACCTGGTCGAAGCCCCAGTGCCGGGACGCAAGTTCGACTGCGTCATCGCCACCGATTGCGCCAGCTTTGAACGGCTCGGGGACGTGGGCCCGTGTGTGCAGAACCGCCGGCTGTTCATCAACATTGACCACCACGCGAGCAACACGCGTTACGCCGATGTGAATTGGATTTCAGCCCGCGAACCCTCCACGGGCGAATTGATTCTGCATCTGTTGAAAGCCGCGAACTGGCCCGTCACGCCGCCGATCGCC
Source organism: Verrucomicrobiota bacterium (assembly GCA_043740915.1). GTDB lineage: Bacteria > Verrucomicrobiota > Verrucomicrobiia > Limisphaerales > JAYTXL01 > JAYTXL01. Next base: position 683 of record JAYUBJ010000312.1, on the reverse strand, counting down.
GATTGCCTGTTCACCGCGATCTCCACAGACACCGGCTCGTTCCAGTATGCGACCACCCGGCCCGCCACTTATCACGCCGCCGCGGACCTGGTGAAACACGGCGCCAACCTCGCGAAAATCTGCAACGAAGTTTATCAATCCTATCCGCTCTCCCGCGTGCGACTCCTGCAGCATGCCTACAACCATTTCCGGCTGACCCATGACGATCAGGTGGCTTACTTCTGGTTGAAGAAAGCCGACTACGCGCGCACGGGCGCCGACCCCAGCGACAGTGAAGGATTGATCGATCACATCCGGGACATCGAGCCGGTCGTCGTCGCGTGCGTCTTCGAGGAGGTGGAGCCGGAAATGACGCGCATCAGCCTGCGTTCCAAAAGCGAGCGGATCAACGTGAATGAAATCGCCCAGCAATTTGGCGGCGGCGGCCACCACGCCGCGGCGGGGGCGCGCATTCCCGGCCCACCGCTTTCCGTGCAGCGTCAGGTGATCAACGCCGTCAAGAAAGCACTGGACGCGAAACCTAATTGAGGATCCGCACGCACGCCGGATTCGAGTCACAGAAAAGGTTCCCCGACTTTGGTGAGGGTGATTTCCCCTCGCCCCTGCGGCGGTGGAGAGCACTGGGGTGAGGGGTGGGCTTTTTCAGAAACCTCTCGATCTCCTTCGTCCGCCCCGTGCGCGCC
>JAYUBJ010000311.1:0-1698 GCA_043740915.1 Verrucomicrobiota bacterium | reverse complement strand
TCAATCGACGAAAACCAGTTCGTTCGAGAGCAGGATCACCTGGGCGAGTTTCTCCCAGGCATCGAGCGGCTTGGGTGGCGGTGGCTTCCCGAAATCGGTCTGGGCATTCCATTTCGACGATGCACTCTCCAGAGCTTCATCTTCGCCGACAAAACCAATTTGCGGCGCCCAACTAAATGAATCCGAATTGTTGTTGGTCCGGCAATCCGTCACAAAATCAATCAGGTCGCCTTCCTGCACCTCAACTTTATCGAGCTTCGTCTCGGTTTTCTGGTTGAAGACGATCCACTCTCCCTGCACCCCCCGCCGACTGGAGACGATTCGACCGCGCACCCCATCTCCTTCTTTCGAGCCGTGGCCCAACAGCGCCTCGATCCGGATGACCCCGTCGCGCGGGGCCACCCAACGGCGAATCACGGCGTGTTGCGAATCGCTGCCCGCATGACCGCCGCCGGCATTGAGCAATGCCCAACCCAGTTTCGCATCCGGCAGTTCCGGCCCACCGCGCCACATGCTGTCGGTGAAGAACGGCAGCGGCTCAAATTTTTTCACGCGTCCGCTCGCTTCATCGAATTCGCCGAAGCCGTATTGCCAGGCCGGCGGACGCGGTTTCACGGGCGCTTGGGCCGCGAGAAACCGCAGGGCCAGCTTTGTTTCATCCTTGCCCGGCGCGCGCTGGAACGCCAGTTCGTACAAGCGCTGCACGCGCTGCTCCGGCGAGGCGAGCGATTTTATTTCCGGACGATCCAGCAGATTTCTCGCCTGCTCCACCACAAAAGGGCTGTTCATTAAAAACAACGCCTGTTGCGGCACGGTCGTGTTGAAGCGTTGCGAACTGGTGGTGTCCGGACTGGCAAAGTCAAACGTGCGGAACAGCCCGGGAAGATTCTGCCGGTCGATGAAGCCATAAACCGTCCGCCGCAAAATAAACGGCTCCTTGGTCAGCTCCACCGGCAGACCGCCCGCCGTCAAATCCAATTTGCCCGCCACGCTCAACAGGGTGTCGCGCAGGGCCTCGAAATCCAGCCGGCGGCGGTTCATTTTCCACAGCAGCTGGTTGTTCGGATCCGCCGCCGCCGCCCGCGGATTCTCGTCGCTGCCCTGTTGATAGACACTCGAAAGCAGAATCAGCCGGTGCAGTTTTTTCACCGACCACCCCTGCTCCATGAACTGCCCCGCCAGAAAATCGAGCAGCTCCGGGTGCGTCGGCGGTTCCGAGCGGGTTCCAAAATCACTCGGTGTGCGCACGAGGGCCGCGCCAAAATGCTCCGCCCAAACCCGGTTGACGAAGACCCGCGCCGTCAGTGGATTGTCCTTGCTGGCGATGGCCTGCGCGAGTTCGAGCCGGCCGCTGCCCTTTTGAAAGGGCTGTTGCTTTTCGTGGGCGAGCACTTGGATGAACTGCCGGGGCGCTTCCGGTCCCGGATTGCCCGGGTTGCCGCGGATAAAAACCCGCACATTGTGGGGATTCGGGCTGTCCTGGAGCGCCATCGCGCGGGGGGGCGCACCGGGATGGGTCGCATCCACCTCCTCGACTTTCGCCCGCATCTGCCGTAACTGCGGCGAAACCCCGCGCAACAAACGCTCGCTGGCTTCCGCCGGGACGTTCGCCGGTGCGTCCGGCGCGTACAGCACCTGGCGCACCGCTTCTTGATTTGCGTCAGGCAGGACGGTGAGCGTCGCCGATTTTTCCTGCCA
>JAYUBJ010000310.1:0-1699 GCA_043740915.1 Verrucomicrobiota bacterium | reverse complement strand
GGGTTGCCAGCCATTAGCCGGGGGTTGAGGCAGGGCCGACACCCCTGGAACGGGGCGGATGAATGGCGGCATCGCGAAGCGATGCCAGACCTTGTGGGGCATGAATAATTGAGATGGTCTGGCACCCCGCTGGGGTGCTTACCGCTGCGGTTGGCTTTCCGGGGGTCTACGCTTTGCTGCGACCCCCGGCTAATCGCTGGCAACGCTCCGCGTTGGCCATTCGAATTTCGAATTCTTTCTTTCATTTCCTCACCCCAAAACAATACACGCTGCCGTCCTCGCTCCCGATGACGATCTTGCCGTCCACCACGGCGGGCGAGCTGGTGATGCCCTGGCCGATTTCGTAATTCCAAAGCTCCTTGCCGTCGGCGAGCGACACGACGTAGAGCCGGCCATCTTCCGAGCCGACCACGACCTTGCCGTCGCAAACGACAGGCGAGCTGTCCACCTTGCCGCGCGTGGCGAACGTCCAGATCACTTCGCCGTTGTCGCGCCGCACGCAATGCAGCCGCTTGTCGCGCCCGCCAAAAATGACCTTGTCCTTCGTCACCGCCGGCGAGGAGAAGAACGGGAAGGCGCGCTCCTTGTAGGTCCAAACATTCGTGCCCTTCGCGAGGTCAATGCACTGGTAGGCGTTTTCGTAATGGCCGAAGTAAGCGCGATTGTCCACGAGGGCCGCCGAGCCGGCCACGTAAGCGCCCGCGTCGATTTCCTTCACCTGCTTGCCGTCAACGAGCGAGATGACGTGCAGCAGGGCGTCGCAGCCGCCGAACACCGTCACGCCGTTGTCCACGGCGGGCGAGCCGTTGATGTAATTGCCGCTCTCATAGACCCAGTTGCTCTTGCCAGTGGAGGCGTCTACGCAATGCAGTTTGAAATCGTAACTGCCGACCAGCACCCAGTTCTTTTTGCCATCCGGCGACTTCACCCAGTTCGGCGCACCGAGGATTTTGTCTTCGGTCTTGTATTTCCACACTGGCTGGCCGTCGGCGGCGTTCACGGCGTAGAGCAAACCGTCCACCGAACCGAAGAATACTTTTCCATCGAGCACGAGCGGCGAAGATTCGATCGGCCCGCCGGTTTTGAATTCCCAGGCCTTTTTTCCATCGGCGAGGTTCAGCGCGTAAAGGTTCCCGTCATCCGAGCCGATGAACACGCGGCCATCCACGATGGCGGCGGAAGATTTCACGGATTCCTTGGTTTTGAAGCTCCAGAGCAGGCTGAGTTTGTCCGGAAGTTTGCCTTCGGCGAGGCCGGACAATCCCTGGCTCCCGCGGAACATGGGCCAGCTCGCGGGTTTGGGCACGGCGGGATCCGCGGAGTTGGCGTGGAACGCGAACACAGTCAGGGTGGCCATCAGGGCGGCGCGAGTCGTCGAAGGCATCGCTTTTCGTAAATTGGCAGGCCGGATTATGTTCATGTTCGAGTCCAGTCAAGCCGCGGTTAAGCCACGCTTCGGCCCAACGGTTCGCAGCTTTGACAGTATCGAACACCGGACGCGGTTTGGCAACGAGATAATACTTACACGTAATAAATGGTTTGTGAGCCGGATGCGCGGTGAACTCGCGCGGCTCAGTCAACAATGCAGTTGAAACGGCTGGCGGATGGGCGACTCGAGCGTAGGACGGGCGTCGCGCCTGTCTCCCTCTTCCTGAACTCTGGCCACCGTTTGGTGCGGTTTGGGGTCGCAGCCCACGGC
>JAYUBJ010000309.1:0-5823 GCA_043740915.1 Verrucomicrobiota bacterium | reverse complement strand
TGCGGCGATCCCGGCCTGCAATACGATGGGGCGATCCAGAGGTGGCACACCTGCAAAGGCACCGATGCCATTCACTCAACCAACCCGTGCAGCGAATATGTGTTCCTCAACAACACCGCCTGCAATCTCGCCTCGTTGAACCTGATGAAATTCAAAGGCGCGGACGGCGTGTTTGACGCCGAGCGCTACAAGGCCGCCGTGCGCGTGTTCATCACGGCGCAGGAGATCGTCGTGGACAACGCCAGTTATCCAACCAAGGAAATCGCGGAGAACTCGCACATCTACCGGACCCTCGGCCTGGGCTTTGCCAACCTCGGCTCGCTCATTATGAGCTACGGTTTCGCCTATGACTCTGATTCCGGCCGCGCGCTCGCCGGCGCCCTCACCGCGATCATGACGGGTCACGCTTACGAGCAGTCGGCGGAGATTGCCAGCGTGGCCGGGGCCTTCAAGGGCTACGCCGACGCGCGTTGCTCGGGCGTGCCCAAGCCGGTCGCGAAGGACAACATGGAGGCCATGCTCGGGGTCATCCAGCAGCATCGTGACGCGGTGGATTACATCCAACCGAACCGCGAGTTCAATTATTTGAAGGATGAAGCGCGCAACTGCTGGAACCGGGCGCTGGAGCGCGGTCAACAGCACGGCTATCGCAATGCACAGGTAACCGTGCTCGCGCCCACCGGCACCATCGCCTTCCTCATGGACTGCGACACCACAGGCGTCGAGCCGGACATCGCGCTCGTGAAATACAAACTGCTCGCTGGTGGCGGCATGTTGAAAATCGTCAACCAGACGGTGCCGGCGGCGCTGCGGCGACTCGGGTACACGCCGGGCCAGATCGAGACTATTATTGCCCACATCGCGAAGCACGACACCATTGAGGACGTGCAGGAAAACGGCGCGACCATTGCCACCGGCCTTAAGCCGGAGCACCTGGAGGTCTTCGACTGCGCGTTCAAGGCTTTCAAGGGCAAACGCAGCATCAGCTACATGGCGCACTTGAAAATGATGGCCGCCACCCAGCCGTTCATCAGCGGCGCGATCTCCAAGACCGTCAATTTGCCCAACGAATGTTCCGTGGCCGACATCCGCGACGCCTACGTGCAGGCTTGGAAAATGGGCCTCAAATGCGTGGCAATTTACCGGGACGGCTCTAAGCGCTCACAGCCGTTGAACACCAAACGGACGAATGAAGGCGGCGCCAAGGAAGTGACGGTTTCCACCGACGCCCGCGCCCAGGAACTGGAAACGGAACTCGCTCAACTGCGCGAGCAAGCCGGCCAACCGCTCCGCCGCCGCCTGCCGGACACCCGTGCCGGCATCAACCACAAATTCGACATCGCCGGCCATGAAGGATATTTGACCGTCGGCATGTTCGAGGACGGCCAACCCGGCGAGCTCTTCATCACGATGGCCAAGGAAGGCTCCACCATCGGCGGTTTGATGGACAGCGTGGCCACGCTTACGAGCATGGCACTGCAATACGGCGTGCCGCTCGAGGCGCTCGTGAAGAAATTCTCGCACCAGCGGTTCGAGCCGAGCGGCTTCACCAAGAATCCCGAGATCCGCAACGCCTCCTCCATCACCGACTACGTTTTCCGCTGGATGGCGCTGCAGTTCATCCCCGGCTATCGCGAGGCGACGCAGTCGAAACAGCAGGAGCTTTCCATGCCAGGTTTGCTCGAGGAAATTAAAAAAAAAGTGAACCGCCCCGTCCCTGAGCTGCCGCTCTCGGACGACACCGACATCCTGGTCAAAGCGGACCCCCTCAAACTGGGCGGCAACGGCACGCGCAAGAATGGCGGCCACACGATTACATCGTTGAGCGACGCGATTGCGCATTTCCAGAAAGACGCGCCCACCTGCCCGAACTGCGGCCATCTGGCGGTGCGCAACGGCGCCTGCTACAAGTGCCTCAACTGCGGCGAGAGTCTGGGTTGCTCGTAAGAGTTGCCTTCTGCCAAACGGAACCGGCCGGAGCGGGTGCTTCGGTCGGTTTGTTTTTGGCGACAGCGCGCCACCGCGCGTGGTTAGGATGCCGTAGGATAGGCGTCGCGCCTGTCTGCAACTTCAAAGGACACAGCTTGGATAAACCCATTGTCTTCGACCCAAAACTGCTCCAAACGGTGGCCTGGGTTGGAGATGATGGAGACAGGCGCGACGCCTATCCTACACTGTTCCGCCCTCGTTCTCGACATTCTGCCGGTCATCCTCTAGGGTGCGCGCATGAATAACCAGACCTTCGGTTTCACCAAGGAAGACCCGTGGCGCATTTTCCGCATCATGGCGGAATTCGTGGACTCGTTTGAAACACTTTCCCACGTCGGCCCATCCGTGACGATCTTCGGCTCCGCACGGACGCCGGTGAACGATCCGTTTTACAAGGCTTCCGTCACCCTGGCCAAGGGACTGGCCAAGCACAATTTCGCCGTCATCACCGGCGGCGGGCCGGGCATCATGGAGGCGGCCAACCGCGGCGCGGCGGAAGCCAAAGGCAAATCGGTCGGGCTGAACATCGAACTGCCCTTCGAGCAATGCGGAAATCGGTTTGCCAACGTGCCGATCAACTTTCATTACTTTTTCTCGCGCAAGGTCTGCTTCGTGAAATACAGCATGGGCTTTGTCTTCATGCCCGGCGGCTTCGGCACCCTCGACGAATTTTTTGAAGTGCTGACCCTGGTGCAAACCCACCGCATCTCGCGCTTTCCCCTGATCCTGTTCGGCAAGCATTACTGGAGCGGCCTGTTGAAGTGGATGAAAGCCACGCTGCAAAAGGACGGTTTCATCAGCGCTCGCGACCTGGACTTGGTGACGCTTACCGATGATCCCCAGGTCGCCCTCGATTTGATCCTCGATTACAAGCGCCGCGTCGGTCCGCCAGACAGCGTGCCCAAAGCCTTTGCCTGATGGGCGCGCCGACGCCGGCGTTCCCCACTCTCAACCGCACCCACGGAGATGTATCAAGTCAGCCACTTGAAAAACGGCCTCACCGTCGCGACGGCGGAAATGCCCCACATGGCCAGCGTCAGCCTCGGCGTCTGGATCGGCGTGGGTGGACGCCACGAGCCGGCGGCACTGAACGGCATTTCGCATTTCATCGAGCATCTGCTCTTCAAAGGCACCCGCAAGCGCTCCGCCAAACAGATTTCCCAAGACGTCGAAGGCATCGGCGGTTATCTCAACGCCTTCACCAGCGAGGAATACACCTGTTATTATTCCCGCGCCCGCCACGACCGCTTCGATGAATTGCTCGACGTGCTGACCGACATGTTGCTCAACTCGGAATGTGCGCCCGTCGAGATCGACAAGGAGCGTAGCGTCATCAAGGACGAGCTGGCGATGTATCTTGACCAGCCGCAGATGCACGTCCAGGAATTGCTCAACGAAACCCTCTGGCCGAACCAGCCGCTGGGCCGCTCGCTCACCGGCACCGAGAAAACCCTCGACGCCCTGGTCCGCCCGCACTTCTTCGATTACCTGCGGACCCATTACGTCACCGGCAGCATGCTTATCACCGCTGCCGGACATCTTCAGCATCGGCAAGTGGTGAAAGCCATTGCGCGACACGCACCGCGCTTCACCATTGGCAAACGGCCTGCGTTCGCGCCCGCGACCAGTGTCCAACGTCAGCCCGCCATCCGGCTTTTCACCAAAGCCACGGAACAAACGCAACTCGCGCTCGGCATCCGCACCTGTTCGCGCCACGATGAGCGCCGCTTCGCCCTGCGCTTGCTCAACACCATTCTCGGCGAAAACATGAGCTCGCGGCTCTTTCAAGTAATCCGTGAGGATCGCGGCCTGGCTTATTCCATTCATAGTTCCCTCAGCTTTTTTGATGACGTCGGCGATCTCGTGATTGCCGCCGGCCTCGACACGGACAAGCTGACGCCCACGCTCAAGCTGATCATGCAGGAACTGCATCGGCTCGCCACCACGCCGCCCACCGCGGCTGAATTGCGCCGCGCCCGCGACTACGTCCTCGGCCAGTTCGATCTCAGCCTCGAAAGCACCGAGAACCAGATGATGTGGCTTGGGGAACAGCTCCTTGGCTACGGCAAGATTTTTTCGCCCGCGGAGATCAAACGCCGCCTTGGCGAAGTGACCGCCGGTGAAATTCGCGCCGCCGCCCGCGATTTTTTCCGCCCCGATCGGCTGAACCTGGCGCTGGTGAGTCCGTTGAAAAATGATCGGGCACTGAAGCGGTTGCTCGCCTGATCGCGAACACCGAAGCGGCGAGATGATGAGAGGGTGGGACAGTGCATCCTGCCTGTCTCTTCCCGCTTTCTGGTTTGGAGACTTTTTTGGAGAACCACCTCGCGACCGGACAGGCTGGAAGCCCTGTCCCACGACCCAAAGCCATTTCGCTTCGGACTTCGGGTTAATTCAAGCTTTACCGTGGCAATCGTTTTTAGCTACTCGGCAACGGGAAGGACCACAGAAGGACCACAAATTATTCATTTTAGAATTGGTTTGGGTTGTTCTATGTTCAGTTGTGACCAAAAACAAATTCGTTCCGTTGGAACCGAATCAGACCGGTCGATTTCTTGTTCGGTGGACGATTTTGTTCATCATGTTGTTAATGGTTACTGCATTTTCCTCGATCATCATACCGAAAATCTCAGATAGGCAGTCGAACCGAAATGAACGGCCACAAATTATCAACAGCTACCACCGGCTTGCGGAGAAGGGCCATTTTCCAAAGCCGATGGATATGAATTCCATCCAACTCCTTAGATTTGAATCAGGCGCGCCCTTTTGCTGGGTTCGTGTAAGAACTGATTCAGGCGAGACAAATTATTTCTCTATTATCAAACCTTCGGATGGCAGCAAGACAAATTGGAGTTTTAGGCCGCGTTAGTTTGATCCATGCGCCCGCTCATCCAAGAAATTGCCACCGCCCACACGCCGGAGTCGCTCGTTGAGCAACTCCGCGGTGAGCCGGGGGTGGTACTGTTGCGTAGCGCGCTGTTTGACTCGACGCAGACCCGGTATTCGTTCGTCGCTGCGCGGCCTTTCCTGACCCTGCGTTCCTTCGGTTCACGCTGCGAATTGCATTCCCAGGAGAGCAGCCACGTCCAATTCGGTAATCCCTGGCAGGTGCTCGACAGCTTGATGGCGCGCTACGAACTCTTGGATGAGGTCGATCTCCCGTTTCCGCTCGGCGGTTGTTTTGGCTATTGGGGCTACGACTTGAAAAATTTCGTCGAACCAAAGCTAGCCAGCCATGCAGTGAACGATCTGGAACTGCCCGATTGCCAGGTCGGGTTCTATGACAGTCTCGTGGTTTTTGACCATCGCCTCGGCAAGACCTGGATTGTTTCCACCGGCTTTGGGGTGGACGGTTCGCGCAGCGAAGCGCGCGTGGAGTCGCAGGTGGACTGGTGGCGGGAACGATTGAATGCCTCGGCGGCCGCCTCGCGTGAAGGCACCCGCGCGGCAGCCGGAGCGCAACCTGAAGGTTGCGGCTACAGCGGCGACGGTGAAACCGTCGCGGCCGTCACTTCGAACCTCTCGCATGCTGAGTTCGTTGCGTTAGTTGAGCGCGCGCAGCGTTACATTCAGGCGGGCGATATTTACCAGGTCAACCTCGCGCAGCGCCTCGCCGGACCGAACGCGCTTACCGGCTGGGAACTGTTCCAACGTCTCGCCGCGGTTTCGCCCGCGCCGTTCTCCGCGTTTCTTGATTGCGGTGAATTTCAAATCGCCTCGTCGTCGCCGGAACTTTTCCTCCGCCTCAGCGGCCGCCACATTCTGACGCGCCCCATCAAAGGCACGCGCCCGCGCGCGGCGGACCCGACGCGCGACGCCCAACTCACCTACGAA
>JAYUBJ010000308.1:0-1711 GCA_043740915.1 Verrucomicrobiota bacterium | reverse complement strand
AGGTCGCTCAAATGGCGCGGTTGTCGTTTCCGATGAACGGATTGTGCCTTTGAGAACATCGTCAGGGTTCCAGAACTCCGAAGGAGCGCAAGCAATATTGACCTACGTAGAAATACGTAGGGGGGCGGGAACCGGAAGGTGTCCTTGGTCTGTGCGGCCGCGCAGGAGCCAATCGAAAATGGCACGCAATTGATCTTGAATCTGGCCCTGGCTGGGACTGTCTCTCCGGGTGGAACGGGCCACTGGCCTGTTCCGGCGGGCTACCAGCCCGCCGGGCTTTTCGGCGGCAGGTTGCCACCGAAAACGGGCTGGTAGCCCGTGCCACCCACTTTTCAGATCGGCTCCAACTGGAATTTCTCCTTCACTCCCGCGCGCGGCTTGCCTACGCTGCCCACCCTTATGAGTTCTAAGATTTTGAAGATCGCCGCGCTCGCCGGCGATGGCATCGGCCCCGAGGTCATGCGCGAAGCCATCCAAGTGCTGCACGCGGTGGAAAAGAAGTTCTCCCTGGAAATTCAAATCACCGAAGCGCCCGTTGGCTGGGCTGGCATTGACGCCGCCGGCAAGGCGCTGCCCGATGCCACGCTTGCGCTGTGCCGGAAATCGGATGCGATTCTGTTTGGCTCCGTCGGCCTGCCGGATCGGGATCCAACCATTCCGAAAGAGGAGCGCCCCGAACGCGCCGCCTTGCTGCGTATCCGGAAGGAGTTTGGATTGTTCGCGAATTTGCGCCCGGTGCAATTGCCCAAGGCGCTCGCCCACGCGTGTCCGCTGCGGCCCGAGCGGCAGGGCGACGGCATTGATATCCTCGTCGTGCGCGAGTTGACGGGCGGCATGTATTTCGGCCAGCCCAAGAAGACCGAGGAAATCCTCCAGCCCGACCCGCAGGACGGCAATCTGCATCCGATCCATCGCGCCATCGATACCATGGTTTACACGACGCCGGAGATCGAGCGGATCGCGCACGTTGCTTTCCAAGCGGCGCAAAACCGGCGCGGCAAGGTCACGAGCATCGACAAGGCGAACGTGCTCGAGAACGGCGTGCTCTGGCGCGACGTGGTCACGCGGATTGGCCGGCAATATCCCGGCGTAAAGTTGGAGCACATGTTCGTCGATAACGCCGCGATGCAGCTCATGCTCAAGCCGACACAGTTTGACGTGCTGCTGTGCGAGAACATGTTTGGGGACATTCTCAGCGATGAGGCGGCGGCGCTGGCGGGTTCGCTGGGCATGTTGCCGAGCGCCAGTCTGGGGGCGTCGAGCGGCGAACGCACCTTTGGTTTCTATGAGCCGGCGGGTGGCACGGCGCCGGACCTCGCGGGGAAGAACCTGGCCAATCCGATTGCGCAAATTCTTTCGCTGGCGATGATGTTTGAATTCACGTTCAAGAATCTCGAGGTGCGCAACGCCATTGTGGAGGCGGTCGGAAGGGCCATCGCGCGAGGACTTCGCACGGGCGATATTTATACCGCGGCTGATCCGGCGGCGAAAAAGGTGGGCACGCGCGAGATGGGCGCTGCGGTGGTGGCCGGGATTTGAGTTCCCGATGGATTGCGTGGTTGCGCGCGACGTAAAAAGTCCGTAAGAGAAAAGAAAACGCCCGGTTCGCCAGCGCCAAAAATATATCATTTGAATGAAGCCAAATAATTACTTCCGGTTCGATGGTCGCGGGGTCGTCCGATTTGTTTTGTCGTCCTTGATGCTCTGCGCG
>JAYUBJ010000307.1:0-5857 GCA_043740915.1 Verrucomicrobiota bacterium | reverse complement strand
CGGCACGAAGAGTCGTGTGAGTATGTAAAGCCACACAGCTACTCCGCGGTGGGTTTGAGGGTGTTTGGTGATCCTGGCAGACCCAGCTCCTTCTCAAGAATTGAAAGCACTGCCTGGGAGGGTAAGCTTAGGTTTGCCTCCCAATCCTTTATCAGACGAGTGGCAACTCCCAGAATCCCAGCAAGTTGATATTCCTGAAGCCCTCTTGCGAGGCGCTTGGATCGAAGCTGATGGCCGAGGCTGTCACAGTCGATTTTATCCATCGTTTTCCGGGCGTGATGCTTGGCTGAAGGCCTGCGATCAACCGTGATTTTACGGTATGCAATACCCAACACGGCTACTCTCCCCCAGGAGAGGGAGAATCCATCGCCGCGCTCCGTGCTTTCGCAACTGCTGCGGCTGAGACAGCCGCGCTCCGGGCGATCATTTCGCCCCAGGTGATGGTGGAGGCGAGGCCATCCTCGATACCAAACTCCTTTTGCAGCAATTCGTGGACGCCGCGAACGATGTAGGAGACGGCCGGTTGCGGGGTGTAGAAAACGCCGCGCTGGATTTTCTTCTTCTTGTCGTAGGCGGCGAGAAAGTGTTCGTAGAAATGGATGACGGGGTCTTCGTCGCGGGTGCGGTTGCCGAAGTCGGCCTTCACGGCGTCCGTATTGGAACGATTCAGCACTTCGACGACGTCCTGAATGCCGAGTTCGTCGAAGTCGAACGCGCTCTGGCGTCCGGCCAGGGCGAGGAACGTGCCGAGCAGTTCGCGGAGAAATGGATTGCTGGCCGGCACCATGTCCACGAGGTTTTGCGCGGAGATGGCGGCGCGAGAGAAGCGGGCGATGAGCAGGCCGTAGGAGATGGTTTGCGCGATGACATCGGCAAAGTCGTCCTCGGTGAGATCGTGGATGAGCGCCGCCTTGAACGCGGCGTAAAGGCGGCGGAGCGGGCCGCGCTCGGATTCGCGGGCGAGGATGGTGCGGGCGCGTTTGCGGGTGGCGTCGGCGAGCCGGGCGAGTTCCTCGACAAGTTCCGTGGTGGTGGTGATGACTTCGCGATGGCGGAGCGTGAAGGCGGACGCCCATTGGTTGCGCCAGTCGTCGAGGCCGGTGGTTTTGGGCGGCCAGCGGAGTTTTTCGGCGAGGGTGCGGTGAGCGTCCACGAGGTGCATGACGGTGTCGCCGTCGTCCCAGCCGAGAACTTTCAGGATGGGGAGATCGCCGGGGCTTTCCGGGTCTTACGAGAAATGGGCGAACGCGATGGCGCGCTCGGTTTCCTCGCCGTAGGCGGAAATGAAAAGGAGATCGTGCAGGTGCCAGGCGCGCTGGGTGGCTTTCTTGGCGTCGGCGCGCTTTTGGAGGACGAGATGTCCGAGGATGCGCCGGAGCATGACGACCGGGAGGCGCTTTTTCTCGAAGTTGACCCAGAAGACGCCCCACGGCTGGCGCGAGTCGAGCGGGCGGAGTTGCTTGATTTCCTTGATGTGGACGGCAGTGGCGGAATCGAAGCCGAGTTCCTCGGCGGCGTAGTCGAAGGTGACGTCATTTTCAACGGCGTCCTGATCCACGGGCCAGTCCAATTCGTCGCGCAAGTAGGCGATGAGTTGGGGGAGCGTCTTGAGGGCGCGAAGATGGTCGAGATTGGCGTGAGCAGGCATAGGTCAGCCAAAGAGTTTATCAAACTCGTTGTGGGTGCCAATCCAGACCCAAGAGATGGTGTCGCCGCGGTGTTCGCCGACGGCGCGGTATTGTTCGTTGACGCGGACGGACCAGACGTGGTCGTAACCGCCCAGCTTTTTGAACCGGAGCGAGGGATGACCGGGATCGCGGGCGAAGAGGGCATAGGCACGGCGGGCAGCCTGCCGCGACCGGGCGTCCAGCCCGGCGTGAGCGCGCCAGAAGCTGGGGCGCACGAGGGATTTCACAGGCGGCTGGGGTCGAGTGGTTGCTCGCCGCCTTCGGCTGCAGATTCGCGGAGAAAAGATTCCAGACGAGGGCGCGGTGCGGTGTCGGCCAGGATGCGTTCCCACGCCTCGTCGCCCTGGCGTGCCAGGAGAAAGCGGGCGAAATCGGCCACCTCGTCGCGTTTGGCGTCCGGGAGGGCTTCACAGATGCGGATGATTTCCTGAGTTTCAGCGCTCATGTTGTCTTTATACCTGGAGATCGGGGCTGACTCAACAGCGTTTAGTTCAATTCCATCCAGCATTGAGCACGGGCTTCACTCCGACGGGCGCCTGAACCTGCTTGAGGTAGGTGTTCTTGATGCACTTTTCTACTCTCACCCGCACATCATGGAGTTCCACCTGAGGCAACACGATCCGCCGCGGTGTCTCCGGCGTGCTGCGGATGAAGCCTACGATTTCCTCCGGTTGTTCCAGAATCTTCCCGGTGGCGAGGTCGTACATGTACCAGGCAGCTTTGCCGACCTCAGTCGTCCACGCGGAGGAATCGGGACGAAACGCCTGCGACTGGTCGAGGACGACACAGCCGCGCTCCAGGGCAGGGTCAAGCTGTGCCCGGTCCGCGAGGATTTCAGGTTTTGCATTTGACGAATAATCCAAAAGGCATGGGACATTGGCCTGTCCCCGACCGGCCTCACTCGTGCCCACACGCCCGCTGAATTTTATTACGTCCTCACCGGACCCGGCCTGGCGGCGCTGGTGGAAGGCCAGATGGTAAAAGTCCACTTCGCCCCGGAAAAGGTGGCGGACCATGCGAGGGAAACCTTCAAGAACAGCTCGCACTTAAAGCAAACCGGACTCGAAACTCTGGAGGCCCTCACGTGGGCGGCGCGGAAAAACATTGGCGGAAAACCAATTCACGATTGGATGCATGTCGATGCTGCGACATCGGCAAATGCACCATGCATTGTGATGACAAACCGCAAGGAATTCGCCCGCATGACGAAAAAGAGGATTGAGGATTCAACGGACTATTTCGCAAAACACCCAGGCTAGAACTTCAGGTAAATTGCCTTCAAGTATTCCCCTTCCTTAAACGTCGCCGGGTGATCCGTCGGCTGCCGGCTGGTTTGCAGCTCTTTGAAATGCCTGCCGGAAGAGTGCGCCGTTTGTCGGACCGTTCCGAAAAACTCCTCGGCCGTCACATGCGCCGAGCACGAAGCCGCCACCAGCACTCCGCCGGGCCGCAGATGCGTCAGGCCCGAGGCGATCAACTGACGATACGCACCCAATGCACCGACGCGTTCCGCTTCCCGTTTGGCCAGGGACGGCGGATCCAACACGATCAAATCAAATTGTCGGGTGCCATTTTCCCGCAGCCATTCAAACACTTCGGCCTGGATCACCTCGTGGCGACAGTTCGCCACTTCTGCGATGGATTGATTCAAGGCGAAGTTGCGATCCGCGCCCTTCAACGCATGCGGACTGATGTCGAGGTCAGTCACTGAGCGCGCGCCGCCATGCGCCGCGTATAGTGAAAAGCCGCCGGAGAAACTGAAGGCGTTCAGCACTTCCGCGCCGCGCGCCAGCGTCTCCACCTGCCGCCGGTTCTCGCGTTGATCCAGAAAAAATCCGGTCTTCTGGCCGCGCAACACGTCCGCCTCGAACCGCAGGCCGTGTTCCAGGAAAATCACTGGCTCATTCAGCGACGGGCCGCTGATGACCTGACCGTCTCCCAATTTGAATTGTTGCTGAGCGACGGCCTGAATATTGCGGCTGAGGCGGAGCACAAGTCGCTCGCAAGGCAGCACCGAATTCAGGAGCGCGACGATTTCCGCCAAACGTGGCAGCCAGGCAGCGGTATACAATTTCAGCACTAAATTGGAATTGTAACGATCCAGCACCAACCCCGGCCACCCATCGCTCTCGCCATTAATCCAGCGAAACCCGGTGGTTTGCTCATCGAACAAACCCCGCCGCCGATCCAGCGCTTGCGCCAGATGCGTCCGCCACCACTCGGGCTCCAGTTGTTTTGGCTTGCCCGTGTGCAACAAGCGCAGGCGGATGGGCGAGTCCGGATCAAACAACCCGATGGCAAGGAAGCGATCCTGCCGGTCGAACACGATGGCGAGTTCACCGAGTTGACCGGCGCGATTTTGTTCACGGATGCTGTCCGCGAACAACCACGGATGACCGGAGCGCAGGATCGATTCCGCCGTGGCGGTGACGCGCAGGCGCAGGCTGGGAGTTTTCGGGCGCGTTGATTGCGATGAGGGGTTCAATTGGATTTCACCCGCGTGAAAACGCACACGGAATATCGCCACGAGTTCATCGTTGTTCCCTCGTTCCGTGTCAAGGCACTTGACGGCGCGGGGTGGAGCGGCGATGGTGGGGACGTTGGGAGGGGGCGCACTGGTTTCGACTTGGGAAATGCGCCAGAGGCGGCATGCCGAGGATGGTTCGTTGGCCTCGTTAAAAATCGAACCAAAAATCAAAAGCTAATCAAGAACTAGCTCTCGCGGCCTAAGGCCACGACGTTCACCGGCGGACACCTGCTAAGCTGGAGGAACGCCATTGCAGGCATGGTTGACGGCGGAGACTGCGCGCCGGCGGCCGAGAAAATTTCATGCAGACTAGGCAGCGCGACTCGAGTTCGGACGCCATCGCGTAGCAGAAAACCTTCTCCGGACTAAGCATGTAGTCGCGGCTGGTTTGTTTGCCAAGGACGCGGGTTCAACTCCCGCCGCCTCCACCATATTTTATTGGTGTTTTAAGATGGCTGTTGACTTGACGGGGCTTATGCGGGACAATTGGAGCATGAAAAATAGCCCTCTCAGCCCCGAAAAAGGTCCGATTGAAGTCGCCAAGCGGGGCAGCATCACTGTCCCGATCTACGCGACCACGAACCGGATTTACCGCGTCAACCCTGCCAACGGCTGCCGAGAACTCAAAAGCGAGCACGCGCAGTTCACCGTCATCTACTATGAAGGCTCCCGCCGGGTGAAACGGAAGTTCGCAGATCTCGAAGCCGCGAGGGATGAGGCCGAACTTGCCGTAATTAAAATCGCCAATGGCGAAGCCGAGGTTCTCAAACTCAAGGGCACAGACAGGTCGGATTACGTCCATGCCATGTTGCGTTTGCGCGAGTGGGACAAGGAGGCCAACCTGCATTTTGCGGTGACTGATTACGTCGCCGCTATGATGCGCCTGCCCCAAACCACGTCGCTGAAGGAAGCGGTGGACTTTTATATCAAACGCCATCCCATCGGCCTGCCGAACAAGACGGTGCAGGATGTCGTGGATGAACTCGTGGAAGTAAAGGAGAAGTCCGGCAAGAGCGAGCTCTACACAAAGGAACTTCGTCGCCGGCTCGGCAAATTCGCTCAAGCCTTCAACGTCCGCATTTCCCTGGTCACCGGCAAACAGGTCGAGGATTACATCCGCGCGCTAGGGGTGGCGGGCCGCACTCAGAACAACTTTCGCCAGCTCATCAATACCTTGTTTCACTTCGCCATTAAACGCGGCTATCTGCCGAAGGACCACGACGAGATGAAGGCCGTGGAGCTGGCTGATAACGGCAGCAGCGAGATCGAGGTATTCACCCCACTCGAACTCCGCAAACTTTTCGATGCCTGCCTTACACCTGTCCAGGAGCGCCGCAAATGGCGCGACCGCGAAGCCATGGTTCCTTACCTTGCCATCGGTGCATTTTGCGGGCTGCGTGCCGCTGAGATTTCCCGGCTGGACTGGTCCGAAGTCCATCTCACCGGCCCGGAACATTTCATCGAGGTCAAAGCCGCGAAAGCCAAGACCGCCAGCCGTCGCACCGTCCCAATCCCTGAAAATTGCGCTCGCTGGCTCGCCCCTTTTGTCCAGGAGTCTGGGCCGGTCTGCACCTTCGAGCGTCCCGACAAGCAGTGTTTCCAATACCTCGGTCCGGCGGCGCGGCTGGTATGGAAGCACAAC
>JAYUBJ010000306.1:0-1718 GCA_043740915.1 Verrucomicrobiota bacterium | reverse complement strand
GTCTTCGTGCCCACGACCCCGAATCCTACCAGCGGCTTCCTCGTGCTGGTGCCGGAGAACGAAATCACCAAGCTCGACCTGTCCGTGGCCGAGGGCATCAAATACATCATCAGCCTCGGTGCCATTTCACCGGACGCGCCGCCCGCGGTTCAGCCGCTCACAAAATCGCCCAACTATTGATGGACGAGCGCGCCCACGGCATCATTCTCCGCACCCGTCTGCTCACCGAAACGAGCCTGATTGTCCACTGGCTCACGCCGGAGTTGGGCCGCCTCGCCACGGTCGCGAAAGGCGCGCGACGTCCCAAATCACCTTTGCGTGGGAAGCTGGATCTGTTTTACGAAGCGGAATTCAGCTTTGCGCGGAGTCGGCGCAGCGAACTCCATCACTTGCGTGAGGTCGATTTGCGCGACACGCATGGCGCACTGCGACGGGAGTTGGGCTGGCTCCAGCAGGCAAGCTACTGTGCGGCGCTGATGGAGCAAACCACCGAGACCGAAACGCCGCTGCCGGAAGTTTTCAACCTGATGCGCGGTTTCCTGGACCATCTGACCCGGCAGGCACCGCAACCGCGAAACATCCTCGCCTTTGAACTCAAACTCCTCAACGAACTCGGACTGAAACCGGAGTTGACCGGCAGCCGTCTGACCGCCGCCGCGAAGGAAATTGTCCACGCCCTGTTGGAAGCCGATTGGCCGGCGATTGCCCAACTCAAGTCCACCCCTGCTCAGGCCAAAGAACTGCGTCAATTTCTCGAAGGATTTCTGATTTCCCACCTCGGCAAGATTCCGAGAGGACGGATGATTTGAACCGGGGGTTTCCATTTTCTGCGCGCCCATGACGTGAGCCGCTTTCAATTCAACTGCTTGGCTGGCGAAGCGGCTGCGTTCGCGCCGTGGGCCACAACACCATGGCGGCGCTCATCAGGACGAGGTTCTTGATGATGTATTGCCCTTCCAATGTTAGTCCGAACGGAAACAGGGTGAAAATTTCCCCTGGAAAAAACAGGAGGGGCAGGAAGGTGCAGACCATGTGCAGGAACAACAGGCATAACGTCGCGCGCAGGCAAAATCGGCAACCCAGCGCGATTCCCACGGCGCATTCCCACGTTGCCAGCAACAGGATCGAAACCGCCGGATGAATGCTTCCGAACGTGAGTTTCTCAATCGTGCGCGTGGCGAGATTTTCCGCAGGGCTGAGGCCAGGAAAAAACTTGAGCACGCCAAACCAGAAAAACACCAGCCCCAGACTGAGGTGCAGGAACTGGATGCGGTACCGGCAAATGCAGTCGGTGATGACCCTTTCCGCCCGACGAAACATGCTGGCCACGCCCACGCCAAACGAAATTCCCGGGGTGCCCGGCGCTGCGCCTTGCAGGGCGCGCGACGGTGGTGGCGCGGTCGGGGTTGCGGCCCGCGCTGTATGAACCGCATCACCCGACGCTGCGTTGTGGTAAGTTGGGGCGGAGGCCAACCAGGAATGGGCTTTCATGATGCCGCACATTAAGTCGTGAATTAGAATGAGTAAAATCCGGGGGGGCGGGTTGGTGATTTTTCAGGGTGAACTGGTTTTCTAGCGTGGCGGTTTCGATCCCGCCCCCGGAAGCGCGCTCCAAACTTCATCCGCGTCGCGAGCCCGAAGTTGAACTTCAACAGCAATCCAGCAACAGCAAGACCGTCTCCCGGAATTCCCGGACGAGGCGGTCTTCAGTGAAGGAT
>JAYUBJ010000305.1:0-5937 GCA_043740915.1 Verrucomicrobiota bacterium | reverse complement strand
CTACGCCGGGATGAAACGGAAGGTGAAATCAATCCCGCCCTCCTCACCAGCGACGACAAATGGATTCTGCTGCGCCTCGACCAGGCCATCCGTGAAGTGAGCGACGCGCTTGCGACCTACAACTTCAGCACTGCCGTACAATCGCTCCACCGCTTTTTCTGGAGCGAGTATTGCGACTGGTATGTCGAGGCGAGCAAGGCGGCGTTCAGTCCCGGTGGTAGGAGTCGAGTTGACGAGACTCAAACTGCCTCCGAAGACAGTCAGAGCCTCCTCACGTCGTCTCCTCCGGAAAAGCTGGCGGCGAACAAGCTCGCCGTCATGGATTTCGTCCTTGGCCATACGCTGCGATTGTTCCATCCGTTTCTGCCGTTCATCACCGAGGAACTCTGGCACGGGATGGGGTTCAGCAAGGACTTGCCCGACAATCAGGGCGGCCAGACCATCATGTTCGCCCCGTGGCCCAAGCCGTTCACGGAGGAGGAGAAAACTTTTTTCACCCTCGATGATGCGGCGGACAAGATCGCCGCCGCGAAATACGAACTAGTTTCGCTTGGCCGCAATTTGCGTCGCGAGTTGAAACTGGATCCGGCCAAAAAGCTGAATTTCGTCCTCAAACCCGCCGGCACCCTCGCGGCCAACGAAGTCGAGGTGCTGCGCCTGTTGCTCAACGCGGAGACGATTGAAGTGAACGCGCACTACGCGCCGCCCAAAGGCACCCCCAGCACGACGAACGTCCTGGGCGAATTATTCCTGCCGCTCGAGGGCGTGATTGATGTCGCCGCCGAGCGCGCGCGGCTCACGAAGGAGGCGGAGAAATACCACGCCGAAAAAGAAAAGGTCGAACAGAAGCTCGCCAATCCAGCTTTCACGGAAAAAGTTCCCGCCAAAGTGCTCGAAGAACACAAGCAGCGGCTGGTCGATTGGGAAACGAAGTTGAGACAGGCACAGGCGTCGCTGGATAATTTGGCCGGAACCTGAAAGACGCATCGCCGGCCCAGTTTTGTGGACTCTTGAAGAACCACCTTTCCCACAAAGCTGTTAACCGCAGATGAACGCAGATAAAACCATGGCGCTGCAGGCGCAAGGGCACGGCGATGGATTTACCAACCGCGGCAAAGTCGTCCGGCCGTCCAACTCTCTCTTATCTGCGTTCATCTGCGTCCATCTGCGGTTAAACTTCCAATTGTAGAATGAAACTTGCCGAACAAAAACAAGCCCTGGCGTGTGCCATTCAAGCGGCCCGAGCGGCGGGGAAATTGATCCGCCAGAATCTGGGCTCCGTTAAAAAGATCAACACCGCCACGCAGCACGACATCAAACTGGAACTGGATGTGCGCTGTCAAAAGTTGATCGAGCGCAAGTTGCGCGCCACGTTTCCCGACGTCGCGGTGCTCGGCGAAGAGGGCGTGGTTGGCGATCCGGAATCCGCGCGGCGCTGGGTCGTCGATCCCATCGACGGCACCGTCAATTTCACCTACGGAATTCCGCATGCCTGCGTGTCGATCGCCCTCCAAACGCGCAACGAGGGACGAGGCACGCGAAAATCGCCGCCGGAGTTCACGACATTGGTGGGCGTGGTCTTTGATCCGTTCCTTGACGAGCTCTGGACCGCGATTCGCGGGCAGCCGGCGCGCTTGAACGGCAAAATTATTCACGTGAGCCGGCGGAGGAAATTGGCCGAATCCATTGTGGCAATGGGTTTCGCCAAAGACCAGACCACCCTCGCGAAGATGCTCCCGGTCTTCCACGCGCTGGTGCCGCGTGTCCGCAAAATCCGGTTGCTCGGCGCCGCCGCTCTTTCGATGACCTGGGTGGCCGCCGGTCGGATGGACGCTTACCAGGAATACGGCATCCGCCTGTGGGACATTGCCGCGGGCGGCCTCATTGTGGAATGCGCAGGGGGCGAATTTTGGCGGCGGGCCGTCACGGGCGAGCACACCTATGAACTCTGTGTCAGCAATGGACGCATCGGTCGCCTGTTGAAAAAGACGCACTAGCCCGGTTGCCAGAATTGATTACCGAAAAGGAATCCTGATCGGGCGCGCTGCGGCGAGGCGCTCAGTTCCAGTGGACCGCGGTTTGTCCCAAACCGCAGCGGCCATGAACTTGCAAGTGAGCACGCGGAATACCCCAAGCCGTCTCGATTCTTCCACGCGCTGCGAGTTGGGACAACTCGCGGTCCAGGAAACGGAAATTACTCCTGGCAATCGCGCTAGGATACCAGCTCGAATCCCGTCAGCGCGCCGACGGTCCGCGATTCGAAGATGCCCGGATGAAACTGCGGAATAATTCGCGGAATTTCGGATAACGATCGTACAACCGTTCCGGATGAAATTGCACCGACTGCAAAAAAGGCAATTGACCATGGTCCTTCAGTTCGAGCCCTTCGATTACGCCGTCCTCACTCTGCGCCGAGACGGCCAACCCCGGGGCAACGAGCCCGACCGCCTGGTGGTGGGTGCTGTTCACCCCGATCTGTGAGCAGCCGAGGAGCCCGGCCAGTTGCGAGCCAGGCGTCAAGGTTACGTCGTGAACTGGCTCGGTTTTGCGATCCATCCGGCGATGATTCAGCGCATGCGGCAATTGTGTGGGAATGTCCACCACCAGCGTGCCCCCGAGCGCGACGTTCAATATTTGATGGCCGCGGCAAATGGCCAGTAGCGGCTTGTGCTGGCGAAAGGCCTCGTCGATCAACTCCAGCTCCAGCAAATCCCGCTCCGGCTCGGGCGGGCTCACGGTCCGCGCAAGTTTGGCCGGCACATTTGGCGCGTACAGTTTCGTCTGCACATCATCACCGCCGGTGAGCATCACGCCATCCGCGCGGCGCACGAACGACGCCGTTTGCGCCGCCCCCGGTTCGCACGGCAGCACCAGCGGCAGGCCGCCCGCCGCGAGAATCGCCTGCGCATAACGGTTCGAAAGACTGATCGAGGCGTCGGCAAATTCCACGCCCTGCCGCTGCGTGCTGGGCGAAATCAGAATAAGCGGGGCGTTGGGCATTGAAAACTCCGTTAATCTTCCTTCGCAAACTCTGCTTCCGGAAACCTCTCGACGATCGCCTTTTTGATCCGTGCTTCCTCTTCGGGGCGCAGCAGCCGGCGTTGGATTTTGCGCTGCACGGCATCGAGCAACTCGAGCCAGTCCGCCAGCGGCGGTTCGGTGAGCGCCTGCCATTGGTCGTAACGTTTCCCGCGCTCGTAGAACTTCCAGCGATCGCCCACGTGCTGCGCATAGACCTCGCGTTTCTCGCCCTCCGCCGTGCGGCCTTTCCAGCCAATTTCCGCTTTCGCACCCATAATGACTTTTAACCACGAATGCAGACGAAGGCACACGAATGAGTAATTGAACCCGGCGGTTTTGGTGAAGCGAGCGTGGCTTGATGGCGACGCTCCGCCTGCAACAGCTTTAATTCGTGTCGATTCGTGTTCATTCGTGGTTGCTTACTCCGGCAAATCAACACTCGCCACGGCCATCGCGGCAATGCCTTCTTCGCGCCCGATAAAACCAAGGTGCTCGTTCGTCGTGGCTTTGAGGCCGACTTTTTTGACGTTGATGCCCAGGGCCGTGGCGATGTGCGTCTTCATCGCGGCCGCGTGCGGCAATACTTTCGGCTCCTGCGCAATAATTGTGGCGTCCACGTTTACGATTTTTCCGCCGTGAAAATTCACCTGCCGCGCTGCCTCCTCCAGAAAGATTTTACTGGGCGCCCCCCGCCAGCGCGGATCGGTGTTGGGAAAAAATTGCCCGATGTCCCCCTCGCCGAGAGCACCGAGGACGGCGTCGCAAATTGCGTGCATCAGCACGTCCGCATCGGAATGACCATCGAGGCCTTTGGGGTGGGCAATTTGCACACCGCCGAGAATGAGTTTTCGGCCGGCGACCAGCGGGTGGACATCATAACCGATGCCGACATGTATCATGCCGCCAGCCTAGGCGTCGCGTGCCAGCCAACCAAGCAAATTGTGGGAGACGGGGTCTGCCGGGCGCATCCCAGTTTATTGCAGATCGGCCGTCTAATTTCGCCAGCCGGAGGCTGGCCAGGTATTCGCCGGGTGTTCACCAACGATGGCGATGGCCGGTTCACGGAATCTTTCCCGGTCGATCCGCCCCAACCAGAGGTGCCAGGATCGCCCGCGAAAGGGAATCGGCTGGTCGAATGGGGCAAACCATGGTGGCCGGCGCGAATCTTGAAAACGGTGGGCGAGAAATCAGAGAAAACTGGAAATAAATCTCGCGGCCCAGCGTCTAACGAGCTATACGCTTGGGTCAAACCAAGTAATTTCAGCGCGCCAACTCAACATGCCGACCAACCGAAAATCGAGCGCCCCGGGCATTTGCCCCGGGCCGATCCAACGCCGGGAATTCCTGCGCATTGGTCTGTCCGGCTTCGCCAGCCTGTCGCTGCCGGGGCTGTTCCAGTTGCGCGCGCACGCGGCCGTCGAGAAACCGAAACCCAAAACGGCGGTGATCCTGGTCTGGCTGCGCGGCGGCCTCTCGCACCTCGAAACCTACGATCCCAAACCCGACGCCCCCAGCGAGATTCGGGGCATTTACAATCCGATTTCCACCTGCGTCCCCGGCCTGCGCATCGGTGAATTGCTGCCGCGGCACGCGAAAATTGCCGATAAGTTCACCCTGCTCCGTTCCATGTCCCACACCGGCGGCGGGCATCCGGCGGGCTCGCTGCAAATGCTCACCGGCGATCCCGACCCGGCGGACAAACCGAAGCCCGTCTTTCCGGACTGGATGACGGTGGCCAATTACCTGCGCGCGGATCGCAGTCGCTCACTGCCGAATTATGTCGGCGTCAATCCCATCACGGCGTACGACAATTTCACCATCGCCGGTTCGGCCTACGTCAACCCCGCCTACGGTCCGTTCATGGTGCATGGCGATCCCAGTGACCCACACTTTGAGGTGCCCAACATCGGCTTCAAAGACCAGGCCTCGGCGGATCGCATGAACGATCGCGTCCGCCTCAAGCAAAGCCTCGACCGCCTCACCCGCGCCGTGGATCAGTCGGGAACGATGCGGGCCATGGATGATTTCGAGACGCAGGCCTTGAGCTTGTTGACCAGCCCGGCGGCCCGCGAGGCGTTCGATTTGAACCGGGAATCGGATCGTACGCGCGACCGCTATGGTCGCAACCAATGGGGCCAGCAATGTTTGATGGCGCGCCGTCTGGTCGAAGCCGGTGTGGAAATAATTACGACGGAATTGAGCGGCCCCTTGTGCGGACGCGTGCAAAATTGGGATGACCACGCCGTCAACCAGCACGTGTTCGACGCCTACAAATTCCGCATGCCGACCTTTGACCAGGCGGTCACGGCCCTCATCGAGGATATTTATGCGCGCGGCCTCGACAAACGCGTGCTGGTGATCGTCACCGGCGAATTTGGACGCACTCCCCGCATCACCCAAGTAGCCAGCAGTGGTGGTGGCGTGGCCAGCGGACCGACGGGGACGGTCCAGCCGGGCCGCGATCACTGGCCCAACGCGTTTTCCCAGCTCTGGGCGGGCGGCGGCATTCAAACCGGCGGCGTGATCGGAGCGACGGATAAGTTCGGCGAGAATGTCGCGGAACGGCCGTGCAGCCCCGGCGATTTCATGGCGACGATTTATCGCCACCTCGGCATTGAGGCCGGCCAGATCACGATTCCGGATTTCTCGGGCCGCCCCATTGCGATTCTCCCACGCGGCGCGCCGATTCCGGAACTGCAGGGGGCGACTTAAGAACCCGGACTGATCCTGAGTGGAACAGCGCGGCCAGTTATTTCCCCGCTGAAATCACCCCACCGTTTTTTCTATGCGCTGCCTGCAGTGCTATCCGTCAGAACCCTCGCGCGCCGCCAGGATTTTGGAGTGCGGTGGCAGAGCGCAGCGGCGACACCGCTTTTCGATGCGGGCATCGCGACCCAAGCGGCGTGGCGCTTCGCT
>JAYUBJ010000304.1:0-5976 GCA_043740915.1 Verrucomicrobiota bacterium | reverse complement strand
ACGGCGGTGGTGGGAGGTTCTATTTCCTGCGCAATCGCAATCCGATGGCGGACGATGAAACTGGCGGCCAACAGTACATTCACCGCCAACGTGGTCAGCAGAATGACCGTTCCGAGCTTCATAGGTACATTAGAATCTGAATTTGCTTGTGAGGTTTCGCCGGAGAAGTGAATTTGCTTTCCCCAGGATTCGCTTTAGAAAGCTTAATCCTGATCGGATTGCCGTCAAGCGCGGATTGGGTCGCACTGGCGCACCAGCGCACCTCGGCTCCCCGTGCGGGATGAGTGGGGCGAGGATCAGGGAGAATCTTCAAGTTTTTTTGACCGTTCCGCGGAAAGCGGCGCGTTTGGCTGGGTGGGGTGACAAACCAAACCACTTGCGCACGCAGCCCGGCTGCCCGATAAGTTATTTCAGTTGGCGTTCGATGGCGATGGCATTACAACTACCCGCCTTTCGGGCGCGAAACGTGGCGCGCCAGTTAATGGACGGATGGTTTGAGAAACAGTGAAAGCAAAACTTACAGTGTCGTCGGAGCTGGCGCCGGCCAGCCAGGACCGGAATGTTTCCGGCGCGGAAACCCAGAAATGGTTTGAGTCGATCGAACACATGCTGGCCGCTGCGCCGCCGAACCAGGACGCCGAACAGGCAGCCTCACTGCTTCATGGCGTGGTGAAGCGGCTCCGCCAGGCGGAACTCAATCCGTCGCGGCCCGTGAGCACGCCATACATCAACACGATCCCCGTCGCGCAACAGCCTGCCTATCCCGGCGACTGGCAGACGGAGGTGCGGATCAAAAGCTATATCCGCTGGAATGCGATGGCCATGGTGGTCAACGCCAACCGGGACCACAGTGGTCTCGGTGGGCACATCTCGACCTTTGCTTCGTCGGCCACGTTGTATGAAGTGGGATACAATCATTTCTTTCGCGGCGGCGAGGGCGACCGGCCGGCGGACATGATTTATTTTCAGGGCCACGCCACGCCGGGAAATTATGCGCGCGCCTTTTTGGAACGGCGGCTGGATGAACGGCATCTCCATAATTTTCGCCAGGAACTCGCCGAGGGCGGCGGACTTTCCTCGTATCCGCATCCCTACCTGATGCCGGATTTCTGGCAGTTTCCCACGGTCTCGATGGGCCTGGGGCCGTTGTCGTCGATTTACCAGGCGCGGTTCAATCGTTACCTGAAAGCCCGCGGCCTCGTGAAATGGGAGCAGGAGCCGAAAGTCTGGTGCTTCGTGGGCGATGGCGAATCGGACGAACCGGAAACGCTGGGCTCGCTCACGCTGGCCTCGCGCGAAAATCTCGACAACCTGATCTGGGTGGTGAATTGCAATTTGCAACGGCTCGACGGCCCCGTGCGCGGCAACGGTAAGATCATCCAGGAACTCGAGAGCGCCTTTCGCGGCGCGGGTTGGAATGTGATCAAGGTGATCTGGGGATCAGATTGGGATGAATTGCTGGCGAAGGACACGCGGGGCCTGCTCCGCCAACGGATGGAAGAAGTGCCGGATGGTGAGTTCCAGAATTACTGCGTCAACCCGGGCAGTTACGTGCGCGCGCATTTTTTTGGCACCCATCCGGAATTGAGCGCGCTGGTCAACCACCTCACCGACGAGCAACTCCGCAAGATGATGCGCGGCGGACACGACACCCGCAAAGTGTATGCCGCCTATAAAGCCGCGATGGAACACACGGGCCAGCCGACGGTCATCCTGGCAAAAACCATCAAAGGTTACGGCCTGGGTGAGGCGGGCGAAGGACGCAATGTTTCGCATCAACAAAAAAAGCTGAACGAAAAAGAGCTGCGGGAATTTCGCCGCCGGTTCGGCATTCCGCTGAGCGACGACCAGGTGGTGGACACGCCGTTCTACCGGCCACCGCTGGACAGTCCGGAGACCCAGTATCTGCTCGCCCGCCGGAAAGAACTCGGAGGGTTTTTGCCCAAGCGCGAAGTGAAGGCGGAGGCGCTGGCCATTCCCGCGCTGGGGGAGTTCGGAGATTTTCTCAAAGGCTCCGGGCGCATGGAGGCTTCCACGACCATGGCGTTCGTGCGGCTGTTGAGCCATCTGCTGCGCAACAAGGAAATTGGACGACGCATCGTCCCGATCATCCCCGATGAAGCGCGCACGTTTGGCATGGACGCGCTCTTCCGCGAGATCGGTATTTATGCGCCCAAAGGCCAGTTGTACGAGCCGGTGGACAGCAAATCGCTGCTCTATTACAAAGAAACCAAGGATGGGCAGATTCTCGAGGAAGGCATCACCGAAGCGGGTTCGATGTCCTCGTTCATCGCCGCGGGCACGGCTTACGCCAGCCACGCGGTGCACATGATTCCGTTCTACATTTACTATTCGATGTTTGGTTTCCAGCGTGTCGGTGATCAGATGTGGCTGGCCGGCGACATCAAGGCGAAGGGCTTTTTGCTCGGCGCGACGGCCGGTCGCACGACCTTGAACGGGGAAGGGTTGCAACACGAGGACGGGCACAGCTTGCTGCTCGCCAGCACCATCCCGAACTTGCTGACATATGATCCTGCGTTCGCGTTCGAGATTGCCGTGATCATCCAGGACGGGATGCGGCGGATGTACCAGCAGGGCGAGGACATTTTTTATTATCTCACGCTGCACAACGAGAATTATCCCATGCCGCCGATGCCCGCCAGCGCGGAGGCGGGGATTCTCAAGGGGCTGTACAAATTCAAGGCGGGTGGCGCGGACAAACAGCACAAGGCGCACATTCTGGGCAGCGGGCCGATCATCCGTTCGGCGTTGCGGGCGCAGGAAATTCTGGCCGAGCGTTACGATGTCTCGGCGGATGTGTGGAGCGCCACCAACTACAAGCAACTCCGGGCCGAGGCGCTGCGCTGCCAGCGTTGGAACATGCTTCATCCCACGGCCGCACCGCAGCAATCGTACGTGGAAGCCGTGCTGGCGAAAGAAGCGGGCGTGTTCGTGGCGGTATCCGATTTCATGAAAATTGTGCCCGATCAAATTGCGCCGTGGGTGCCCGGCGGATTGCTGACGCTGGGCACGGACGGCTTTGGTCGCAGCGACACGCGCGAAAAGCTGCGCCGCTTTTTTGAGGTGGACGCCGAACTCACCGTGATTGCCACGCTGTATGCGCTTTGCCAAAAAGGAAAAGTGGAACGGCAGACGGTTGCGCAAGCCATTCAGGAGTTGAATGTGGATCCGGAGAAGGCTTTTCCGTATTGCGTGTGAGCGATAGATTTTTATGGACGTAAAACTTCCCAAGCTGGGCGAAGGCAGCGAATCAGGCACGGTGGTCAGCCTGTTCGTGAAGGTCGGCGATCAAGTCACCGAGGGCCAAATCCTGCTGGAGCTGGAGAATGAGAAAGCCGTGGCGCCAATTCCGGCTCCGGTCGCGGGCACGATCCAAAATATTCGCGTCAAGGAGGGTGACAAGCTTTCCGTGGGCCAGGTGATTCTCTCGATTGCCGAAGGCGAAACGAGCGCAGCGAAGCCAGCCCCGCCCGCGGAAGTGAAAGCGGTAGATCCCGCACCCGCGCCTGCAGTCACGGGCGAACCCGTGGCCGCGCCCGCGCCCGTAGCCGCGCCGCCGGCAACGAGCGAGCCGCTGCCGACGGACGGAAAACCCGGAGTCGTACCAGCCGCCGCGCCGTCGGTGCGCAAGACGGCGCGCGAGTTGGGCATCGATCTGGCCCGCGTCCGTGGCAGTGAACCAGGCGGTCGCATCGTGATGGCCGATTTGCGCGCCCATATTCAGCGGCGGGAAAAGCTGGCGGCCGCACCACAAGCCGCGTCGAAGACCGCGGCCAAGCCTGCGGCGGAGCCGGTTGATTTCGCGCGCTGGGGCGCGATTAGCCGCAAGCCGATGTCCTCGTTGCGGAAAGTCATCAGCCAGCGGATGACCGAAAACTGGACCACCATCCCGCACGTCACGCAATTTGACGAAGCCGACATCACGGACCTGTTGGCCTTGCGCAAGAAGTTTGCCGGCGCTTACGAAGCCAATGGCGCGCATTTAACGTTGACGGTGATTGTTTTGAAAGTCCTCGCCGCCGCATTGAAGCGACAGCCGATTTTCAATGCCAGCCTCGACGAGACCACAAACGAGATCGTGTTCAAGGAGTATTATCACCTCGGTATTGCGGTGGATACGGATGCCGGCCTGCTGGTGCCGGTCATCCGCGACGTGGACAAAAAGAGTTTGTTGCAACTCTCCAAAGAACTGAGCGATCTGGCGGCGAAGGCGCGGGCGCGCAAGGTTTCGCTCGAGGAATTGAAGGGCGGCAGTTTTACCATCTCGAATCAAGGCGGCATTGGCGGCGGCCATTTTACTCCCATCATCAACAAACCGGAGTCGGCCATCCTGGGACTCGGCAAGGGCGCGTGGAAGGCCATGGTGAAAGATAAGAAAATCGAACCGCGCATGATGCTGCCGCTGGCACTTTCCTATGATCACCGGTTGATCGATGGCGGTGCGGCGGCGCGGTTCATCGTGGAGTTGGTGCAGGCGTTGGAACAATTTCCGGAAGCGGACGTGCAGCTTTAATTCTTCGACGGGCGCGAAGTATAACCAATTAGAAAACTCATGGAGCCAATCAAAACAGAAATCGTCGTGCTGGGTGGCGGGCCGGGCGGATACGCCGCCGCATTTTACGCCGCTGACAAAGGCAAAAAAATCATTCTCGTCGAGCAGGAGAAGCGGTTGGGCGGCGTTTGCCTGAATCGCGGTTGCATTCCCTCGAAGGCGTTGCTGAATGCCACGCACCTCGTCACCGCTGCCCGGGAATCGGAACAGCGCGGCATCACTTTTGCCGCGCCCACGGTTGACCTGGCCAAATTGCGCGCGTGGAAGGAATCCATTCTGCAGAAGCTGGGGCAGGGGATTGCTCAACTCGCGCAGAAGCGCGGCGTGCAGGTGCTGCAGGCGCGCGGATATTTTGAAAGCTCGCAAAGTTTGCGTGTCGAGACCGAGCAAGGACAGCAGTTCATCCAGTATGAACAGGCGATCGTCGCGGTGGGTTCGAAACCGGCCCTGCCGAAGGCGTTTGATCTGGGTAATCCCCGCATCATGACTTCGACCGAAGCCTTGGAAATCGAAGAAATTCCCGCCGACCTCCTGATCGTGGGCGGCGGCTACATCGGGATGGAATTGGGGACGGTTTATGCGGCGCTGGGCAGCAAAGTAGTGGTGGTCGAGGCGCTGGAATCCATTTTGGCCGGTGCCGATCCGGATCTGGTGCGACCGGTCGCGGCATTTGCCAAGCGGGCTTTCAAGGAAGTCCGTTTGAAAACCAAAGTTGAAAAGATGGTCACCGTCGGCAGGCAGATCAAAGTGACGATGGATGTCGGCGGACAAAAACTGGAAGAGTTGTATGACCGCGTGCTGGTTTCGGTGGGCCGCGCGCCGAACTCCGACAATTTAGGATTGGAGAATACGAGGGTCGCGCTGGACGACAAAGGCTTTATCAAGGTCAACGACAAACAACAAACCAACGATCTGAACATTTACGCGATTGGCGATATCGCGGGTGGCTTATTGCTCGCGCACAAGGCTTCCAAGGAAGGCCGCATCGCGGTAGAGGTTATCACCGGCGAGGCCAGCACCATGGATAAAGTCGTGATCCCGGCGGTGGTGTTCACCGATCCGGAAGTGGCCTGGTGCGGCTTGACCGAGGCGGAGGCGAAGAGCAAAGGCATCGCGGTTGCGATTGCCAAATTCCCCTGGGGCGCATCGGGACGGGCACTGACGTTGGATCGCACTGATGGCCTGACCAAGCTGATCATCGAGCCGGAAACGGAACGCATTCTTGGAGTCGGCATCGTGGGCTATGGCGCCGGGGAGTTGATTGGCGAAGGCGTGCTGGCCGTGGAGATGGGCGCGACCGTGAAGGATCTGGCTGAGACCGTGCATCCACATCCCACGTTGTCCGAGACCTTGATGGAAAGCGCCGAGGTATTCTTCGGTCACGCCACGCACAACTTCACGCG
>JAYUBJ010000303.1:0-1753 GCA_043740915.1 Verrucomicrobiota bacterium | reverse complement strand
GTCACGATGACGTATCCGCTCATCGGGAACTACGGCGTGAACGCGCAGGACGTGGAGTCGTGGCGGCCGCATGTGGCGGGCTTTGTGATCCGCGAGCTCTCACCGCTGGTGAGCAATTGGCGGGCGGATTCCTCCCTCGCCGCTTATCTGGAGCAATATGGCATTCCCGGCATCCAGGGCATTGACACGCGCGCGTTGACCAAGAAATTGCGCGTACGCGGCGCGCTCAACGGGTTGATTTCCACCGAAGCGATCTCCGATGCCGAAGCCGTGTCCGCGGCGAAAAACTGGCCGGGGTTGGTTGGAGTCGATTACGTCAAAGAGGTCACACACCCGCAGCCATTTCTCTGGGACGAAAAAGACGAACAAAGCGCGAGCTTTAATTTGGTGCGCGGCAACACCGCGGTGAACGCCCGCGAGGTGCGTGATCCGCTGCCCCCAGCGGGAATTCCAATTGTCGCCTACGATTTTGGAATGAAGTACAACATCCTGCGCCGGCTGCGGCAGCGGGGGTTCAAGGTGCAAGTGCTGCCTGCGACCGCGACCGCGGCCGAGGCGTTACGCTACAAGCCCGCCGGTATTTTTCTTTCCAACGGGCCGGGCGATCCGGCCGCCCTGGGCTATGCAATACAAACGGTGCGCGACCTGGTACAAACGGGGATCCCGATTTTTGGCATCTGCCTCGGGCACCAGATTCTTGGCCAAGCCTTTGGCGGCAAGACGTTCAAGCTGAAATTCGGCCATCGCGGCGGCAACCAGCCGGTCAAAAACCTCGAAAGTGGCCAGGTGGAAATCACCTCGCAGAATCATGGCTTTGCGGTCGATCCGCAATCCCTCCCGGGAAACGTGCGCGTGGACCGAATCAACCTGAACGATCAGACGGTCGAAGGCATGCGCCACAAAACCAAGCCGATATTTTGCGTGCAATATCATCCGGAAGCCTCGCCGGGGCCGCATGATTCGACGCCGCTTTTCGATGAATTTCGCGCATTGATTGCCAGGCATGGGTGACCTTGGGGCTGCTCGTTCGGAACCGGCCAAGAATTATCGGCGTGGAAATGTTTGACTTGAGGCCAAGGCTGACGATAATCCCTCCCACAACCAACTATGGCCAGACTTGTTGTTCTCAGTGAAGGCTACACCGGCCTCGCCTACGAGCTGAAAGTGGAGAAAACCACTGTCGGACGAGTCGAGGACAATGCGTTTCAAATCGCCGACGCTTCCGTTTCGAGTCATCATTGCGAGATTATCCAGCAGGGGAACGACATCCTGGTGCGTGATCTTAACTCCACCAACGGGAGTTATATCAATGGCGAGCAGATTACCGAGAAGGTGCTGAAACCCGGCCAGATTTTGCGGCTCGGCAGTATTGACGTCCGATTGGAAGTTCCACCGCCCGCCGGGGCTACCGGCAAGAAGGTGGTGGACAAGACGCAGGTCATCAGGCAGGGCGTCAAAGTCGATGAGTTTGAAAAAGGCGGCCAGCCGGTCAAGTTTGACACAGAGGGCACTTTCAAAAAGAAGAGCAACAAGTCCACGAAAATCTTCATCTCTTTCGTCATCGCCGTGGTCGTGGTCATCATTGTGTTATTGGTGATTGCCTACTCCAAATCGCGCTGACCGGGCCCTAACGTGGGCCTTCTTCACGCAACCACTGCGCCACCTCCCGGGCGGCGTAAGTAATCAAAATATCCGCTCCCGCCCGGCGCATCGCCAGCAGGCTTTCCAACGTCACTGCGCGCTCATCGATCCA
>JAYUBJ010000302.1:0-5980 GCA_043740915.1 Verrucomicrobiota bacterium | reverse complement strand
CAGGCAATTGAGCGTGCCCCACGGCGGTTGGTTGCCGGGATAACCGTCCTGATCGAGCAGCTTGGGATAACCGTTGTTCGTGTAGGCGGGGCGCGCAGTTTTGTTGTTCTCCTCGTTGCGTTGCGGCACGTCGCGCAGAAAAATGAAATCGAGCAACGCCTTTTGTTCCACGTCGGTCATCGGCGGCGCCACCGGCATGAGATTGCGACCGGTCTGCAACAGCGCAATCACCTCGGCGTCTTTCAAGCGATGGCGCAATCCACGCAACGGTGGCGCGGTGCCGACCCCGACGCGGTCGGGTCCGTGGCACGAGGCGCAGCTCAGTTGATAGAGTTTCTCGCCCAGGGTTGGGTGGTTCGGATCGCGCGGGGGTTCGTTGTCGTCGCGGAAAACGGTGAGGATCCACGGAAGTTCATTCGCGCTGACGTAGAGACAGCCGCTCGTCGGATCGAACGCCGCGCCCGTCCATTCCGCGCCGCCATGAATGCCGAACAACACCGTGGGCCGGCCCTCGGCGAACGGCGCAAACCAGCCGTGGTTCGCACCCGCCACGCGCTTCGCGATGTAATCCCACGCTTCCTCGCTGCGCGTGGTGACATCGGCCGGGGTGAATAGTTGACGCGCGAACGGCTCGGGCAACTGCACGTCGGGCTGGTAGGGCGCGGTCCATTCTCCGGGCAGGGTCGAGGTGGGCGCACGGCGAAGTCGAAAGGGAAACAGGGGTTCACCGGTGACACGGTCGAGCAGGAGGGTGTTGCCCAATTTGGTGACTTGCGCCACGGCATCCACGCGTTTGCCGTTGCGGGTGACGGTGACGAGGTTGGGCGACGCGGGAATGTCCATGTCCCAAATATCATGCCGGATTTCCTGGAAATGCCAGAGCCGTTGGCCGGTCAGCGCATCGAGGGCGAGCACGCAGTCGGAAAAAAGATTGTCGCCGTGATGGCCGGTGCCGTTGAAGTTCGGTTTGGGCGAACCGGTCGCGATGTAGGCGATGCCGCGCGACTCGTCGAGCGCCATGCCGCCCCAACAATTCGCGCCATCCTCGACGCGGCTCCAGGTGTCGTGACCGAACTCGCCCGGCTGCGGCAGCGTGTGAAAGGTCCAGAGCAATTTGCCCGAGCGCACATCGTAGCCGAATATATCGCGATTAAAACCGGGGATCACGAACACATACTGGAAAATGGCACCGCCCACCGTGCCGCCGGTCGGAAGAATGGTGCGCCCGTTTTCGCCGAAGTTGTCGAGCGGCTGGCCAGACTTCGGATCGAGCGCATAAATCCAGTTGCCGCAGGTGAACAGGATCCGGGCTTTCGATTCGCTGGTGCCGGGCCAAAACAACAACCCGCGCCGCGCCGGCAAATCTTCGAGGCGCAGGCCGCCGGGGCGAATCTCGGGTTTGAAGCGCCACAACTCCGCGCCGGTGCCAGCGTTGACCGCGACAATGTAATTGCCCGCCGTGGGCGCAAACATCACGCCGTCCACGATAATCGGATTGCACTGGATGTTCCCCTTGGCGTCCTGTGAGTGATAGGTCCACGCGACCTCGAGGCGCTTCACATTCTCGCGATTGATTTGCGCGAGGGCGGAGAAGCGGCTCGAAGTCGCGTCACCCAGCGACCGGTGCCAGTTGGTCATGGACGACGCCAGCGGCCAGCCATTCGCGGCAGTGAGCGCGGCGGGTTTGGCGGCTGGGATTTCCTTGAACTCCGGAAGGGCGGAGCGCGCCGACGCGTCTTCCACGGCCCACGGATCCGGCGGCGGATGTGCCGAGGCTTTCAAGTCATCAAAATTCCAGAGGCCGAGGGTTTGCGCGTCGCGCTTGAGTGGTTCAGCGGGCACGGTGGAAATATCCCGCGCGCCGCGTGAAAGGCGCACGTCATCCACCAAACCATCGCAGCCAATGCCGCCCTCGACGAGCGTGCCGAAGCTGAGTCCGCCGGGAATGGGCGTGCCGACCAATGGTTTCGCGGCGGCGTCTTTCACCAGTTTGCCGTCCACGTAAAGCCGCACGCGCTCCGGCTCGATTATGGCGGCGAGGTAATGCCATTGGCCATCGCAGATGTTGATCTCAGAACGGAAATCACCGCCGTGTCCGGGCTGGTAAAGACTGAGCAATCCGCTGCCGGCATGCGTGTAGAATTCCCAATGTTCCGCCGAAGCCTTGGTGTCGCTGGCGACGAGAATATTGTAACCAGTCGTGCTGTTCAGCTTGGCGCGACACTCGACAGTGATCGGCCGCGCGCGATATTCCGGTTTGCCTTCGACGACCATGCCGCCACTCAATGCCTTCCCGAATGCCGGTGAGAGCGAGGCCTGGCCGCTGGACTTCTTCGGCTCAGGGGATAGTGCCGGTTCGCGCCAGGAGCGCGGCTTTGGTTTCGGTCCGGGAGCCGGGCCGTTGAGCTGCGGCACGAGCCAGTCGAGGCCGTCGAGATTATCCAGCAAGCGCGCCTCGGCGTCTTCATCGGTGTGATTGAGAATCCCGATCGGGCCGCGCCAGCCGCTTTCCCGAATTATTTTGAGGAGGGCCACATCGAGGTCGCCCTGGGCCAACGGGAGAATTTTCTTTCCGAGCTGATCACCTTTGCGGGTCATGCCGTTCAAGTTCAGCGCGACGAGATAAGGTTTCATCTGCCGCAGGAGCGCGGGGAAGTGATCGAGATGTTCGTGGCCGTGGTGCTGATTATAAACCATGCCCACATTTGTAACGCCGTCTTTTTTGAGTCGCTCGATGATTTGAATCTGGTTCTCCGGTTCACCAAACCAACTTCCGTGATTGTAGAGCGCCACGGTGCAGCCGATCTTGGCGGCTTCCTGCGCGATCGGTTTGATGCGCTGCGCCTCGGCGTCGACGCGGACACGTTGTTCCTCGGGCGTCTTGGTCGGTTCGCCGCCGCCGGTGATCCAGAGTTGGGGCTTGAGCTGGTGGCGTTTGAGAACTTCGAGAATTCCGCGCGCCTCGTCATTGAGCGCGCCGGGAAACCACCATGCCGTCAGCTCGATGCCGTGGCGTTTGAGCGCATCCATTTCGGCGTCGAAGGTCGGGATGTGTTCCGCGCGATAATCATAGGCGAGCCGTTTCACGTGCATGCGTTCGAGCATGGCCGCGCGTTCCTCGGGCCCGCGCTTCTTCGAGTCAAACGGCACAATGCACCAGGCGACGAGGTTCGTGCGCGCGAAGAGGGTGTTGTCGGCGGCGGAGCAAAGTTGGAGACCGAGCGCGAAGAGAAACGCGAGACACAGCCCACGGCAGAAGGAGGAAGATTTAATGGAGCGCATGATGGAGAGTGTGGTTGAGGAAACTTCATGAATCGAGTTGGGTGGATGGATTAAGCAACTTCACTTTTGCGGTTCACCAACCCGGCGAAGGCCTTGCGCTCTGCCCACAGCAGGAACAGCGCGGCCACCGTGATGAACGCGTGCGCACCGCCAAACCCGCCTTTCACCACGAAGCCGTGAAAGCACAGGATGTTGATGACGATGGGGCCGAGGATGAGCAGGCCCAGGTTGCGTGTCTTCGGGATGATGACGAGCGCGCCGCCGAGGATTTCGCATACTTTCACGAACGCCATGTAGCCCGTGGGGCCGAGCGCAGCCATGAAATGGTCCGCTGCCGGCCCCATGGAGGGTTGCTCCGGCATTTTGCCAAAGAAGAAGAACAATCCCCCGGCGAGAAAGATCAGGCCGAAGAGCGTGGCGACGATGTGGGTGGCGATTTTCATAAGTGAGTTTTTTGGGCTATGGTTTTAGTGGCGGAGAGACGCGAGTTGTTCGGTTGGTGGAATTGGTATGTCAGTGGTTACGCTGCTGCTTTTCGAGGGCCAGGAGCCTCGCTTTTAGTTTTGGGTCATCGACCCAATGGGAAGGCTTGAAATCAGCTTGATCCGCGATGTTTGGATCAGCGCCATGTGCCAGCAACAAGTCGAGCATCTCATCGCTGGAGACCCGCCACTTGGGCACGCATCCATCGACGTCTTGCTGGTTTGGATTTGCGCCCGAGTGCAGAAGCAAACGTGCGCATTCCAGGTGATTGCCAGATACTGCGGCATGAAGCGCCGTGTCTCCCGTCGAGGTGAAGTTCGGATCCGCACCGTTCTCCAACAGCCACGTAACGACTTCGGCATCGCCCCGTCCGGCGAAGGTTTTCAGAGGCCAGTCGCAAGCGCCGTCGTCAAGGTTGAATGAGATGGTGGGCTGCTGCTTCGCGAGGAGTTGCAAAGTTTCGAGATTTGCGCAGTGAAGAACGGCATGCACTTCTTTGACCCTCATCGCTGCCGCGACGTAATGCTCCCCCAATTCGCGGTTGAACGCGTCTCGATCAACGTCCACTAAGAAACCATCGAGGACGCGAGACGCTTCGGGGTTGGTTTGCTTCGATAGACCCATAATCCATTCCCAGTCCCGCCTGAATTTCTCCCTGATTTCCGGTGTGTCCCTTGGCGTAAAAACGTAGTAAAGAAGCGCCCCTGCGCTGATCAGATCCGCGGCAAGTTGCGCCTGGCCCGCTTCAAGCGCGCAGAGGAGCGCTGTATTTCCAATTTCGTCCTGTGCTTCGAGAGCCGCCCCACGTTCAAGCAGCAACTTAGCGCATTCAATTGATCCCGCTTCAGCAGCAATGTGAAGGGGCGTGAGCCCAGCATTGAATCTTTCAGTAACGCTTCTGCCCGCATCCAGCAAGCGAGCCACTTCCAAGGCGACGTTCGCCTTCAGGGCTCCAATCAAAGGATCGTCGCTGTTATCGTGCACGGCTATTCCTTCGCCTGTTTTGGCCGGATCAGCAAGACCAACACCACCGAGCAAAGCGCGGTGCTGGCGAAAACTCCGAAGATGACGTTGAGTGGCACTTGGCGGTCGCGCAACGCGCCAAACGCCAAGTCGGCGAATCCGCCGCAACCAATGCCCACGAAGTTCATCACACCGTA
Organism: Verrucomicrobiota bacterium; assembly: GCA_043740915.1. Lineage (GTDB taxonomy): Bacteria > Verrucomicrobiota > Verrucomicrobiia > Limisphaerales > JAYTXL01 > JAYTXL01. Next base: position 1,055 of record JAYUBJ010000302.1, on the reverse strand, counting down.
ACCGGTGGCACGCAACTCGGGCCGCACAATTTGCGAGAGGATGGGCATGTTGTTGCAATCGAAAGCGCCCCAGCCGAGGCCGAAGAGCACGAGGAAAAAAATCGCGACGCCGAGCGATCCCGAGTTGCCCACACCGAAGAGCGCAGGAATCAGCAGGCTCATGCCCAGCGCGCTCACAAAGATGCGGCCGCGTTCACTGCGGCGCATCCAGCGGTCGGCGAACCAACCGCCGAGCACGACCCCACACAAGGCCGCGAGGTTGACGAAGAGCGTGGCGGACACGCCGGCCTGGCCCTGGCCCAGGGCAAACTTTTCCTTGAGGATGGCGGGCATCCAATCCTTCACCACCCAGCCGGCGAGCCCGGGCAAAGTGAAGTAGAGCACGAGCATAATGAACGCGCGGTTGGTCAGCAGTTCCGCGGCGGCCCCGGCGATGGACGGTTTCGGCGCGACCGGCTCATTCGCGACGGCAGACTTTGGCGCGTCGCGCAGAAAGTAGAGCAAGGGCAGTGCGTACAAGATGCCCGTGAGGCCCGTGAGATCGAAAGCGAAGCGCCAGCCAAGTTTCGGGTCGTCGGCGAGGTAACCGCTGAAGCCACCGATGATGATGCCCACGTAGAGGCCCACTTGGTGCAGGCCGACCGCGCGCGAGCGCGTGCCCGCGGCATGATGGTCCGCAATGAGCGCGAGTGCGGCCGGGTAATAAAACGCCTCGCTGACGCCCATGAGCGAGCGGGCGACGAGCAGTTCATCATAGCTCCGCACATGGCCCGTCCACCAGGTCACGACCGACCAGAAAAAGAGGCTCGCGCAAATGGTGTAGCGCCGGCTGAAGCGATCCGCGAGGTAGCCGCCGACGGGGCTGAGGATGGCATAAACCCATTTGAACTGGCCGAGCATCATGCCCCAGGAAGCTTCGGAGCCGATGCTGGGAATGTCCTGCATCACCGAGAACTTCATCGCGGCCATCATCTGCCGGTCGAGATAGTTCAGCAGCGCGACCGGCACGAGCAGCGCGACGACCAGCCACGCGGTGCGGGACAAGGGCGAACGGG
>JAYUBJ010000301.1:0-5996 GCA_043740915.1 Verrucomicrobiota bacterium | reverse complement strand
CACCGTCGGGAGCGCGGGCGAGGTGGAGGAAGAGTTGCGGCACCTCTTCGCGGCGTTGAGCGGGTGAGAAACTTGGTAACCTTTGGTCGCCGATTCTTTTGTAACGGGTGAAACGAAAGAAAAACTATGGACACGATACGATTCTGCCCCGGATGCCGGAAACCGCTTGCGCCCGACGCGCCTCAAGGTCTGTGCCCGGCGTGTTTGCTGAAGGCCGCCCTCGATCCGGCCAGTAACGCGCCGTCCGGCGTGGCGGCGACTCCGGCTGGAACCGAGAACCCGCCATCACTCCATGAGGTGACGCAGCTATTCCCGCAACTCGAAATCATCGAAGTGCTCGGCCAAGGCGGGATGGGCGTCGTTTACAAGGCGCGGCAGAAGCAGCTCGACCGCATCGTCGCGCTGAAAATCATGCTCCCGCAGTTCAGCCGCGACCCGGAGTTTGTCGAGCGGTTCAACCGTGAGGCCCGCGCGCTCGCCAAACTCAACCACCCGAACATCGTGGCCGTCTATGACTTCGGCCAGGCGGGTGGGCAGTGCTACTTCCTCATGGAATTCGTGGACGGCGCGAACCTCCGCAGCGTCATCCATTCCGGCAAACTCACGTCCGCCGAGGCGCTGGCCATCGTGCCCAAACTCTGCGACGCGTTGCAATTCGCGCACGACGAGGGAGTGGTCCACCGCGACATCAAGCCGGCGAACATCCTCGTGGACTGCAAGGGTCGCGTGAAGATCGCCGACTTTGGCCTCGCCAAGCTTGCGGGCGCGACCGCTGTATCGCTCACGCGTTCGCAGCAGGGCATGGGCACGCCGCAATACATGGCGCCCGAGCAAATGGGAAATGCCAAGACGGTGGATCATCGGGCGGACATCTATTCGCTCGGCGTGGTCTTCTACGAAATGCTCACGGGCGAACTGCCGATGGGGCGCTTCGCCTCGCCCTCTCAAAAAGTGGAGGTGGACGTGCGGCTGGACGAGATCGTGTTGCGCTCGCTGGAGCGCGACGTGGAACGCCGCTACCAGCACGCCAGCGAGGTGAAAACGGATCTGGAAACAATCAGCCGTTCGCCGACTCCGTCTTCCACCGACGTGAGGGCAGGAGCCAATGAGTCTGGGCAGAGGCCGGGAGAAAACTTCGCGACACGGATGATGCCGCGGGATCTGACCGATATTCTGGTTCCGTTGGTGCTAACTCCGATCATGATCGGATTGCTCGTTATTCTTCCTGCATTCGTGGTCTCCGTGCTGTTCCACACCACCAGTATCGAACTTCCCTTGGTGGTCTCCGTGCTCATCTTTCTTGGACTCATGACGCTGCTTGGCTTGGGTTCGGTGCAAAGCGTCACGGTTGATGGGAGCGGTCTGACCATGCATCGAAATCTCGGGCCGAGTCACTTTCTGTCCTGGTCGTGTATCGTGCAAATTCAAGCCATGTCACGACCAGAGGCCATCCGCCAAGTCATGGTGTGGCCGGGTTTTCCGCCGCGTGGTTCGATCCTCGGCATGTCGTCCCTGCATTTTTACCGGATCAGCTGCCAGGATGATTGCTGGCACTTTGCGCCGCGCGATCCGGAGCAGTTTCTCGAAGCGGTCAGCCGCTGGCAGAGCGCGGCCGCTGCCGCATTGAAGCTGTCCCCTTCAGGTAAAACGTCAGCGGTGAAGACTGTTTTTGAAGATGTGACGCGCAAGCCGCAGGCGGTGCCAGTTGCGTCACCGTCGCCCGCTGCGCCACGGCCGGTTTCTACCATTGAGCCGCGTTTCAGCCGCGCGGCGATCCTCGGCGCGGTGTGGGCACTGTTTGGTTTGCTCTCGATTGTTCCGATCCTTTTTTTCAGCGGTTTGAACCGCGTATGGAACGGGACGGCGTTGCCGACTGACATCATCCACGAAGCGCCGCCAGCCGCGTTCACGATTTTCATGGGCGTGCTGTTGGTTATCGGTGCCGGCGCGCCCATTGGCACAACGGTTCTCGGCGCGATTTCAATCAGTAACATCAAAAAGTCCGCCGGGAAACTGCTTGGCCTGCCGCTCGCGTTTGCGGACGCGGTGTTCTTCCCGCTTCTTTTGCTGGACGTGCTGCTTTGCACGATGAGCGGCGCGGCCCTCGTTTTTTTAGAAGGCAAACTCCAATTCGGCCACATCGGCGCAGGCGAAATGGTGCTCCTTGAATCACTCCTTGCCATCGTGGGCGATTTCTTGATCGTACGCGCGCTCTGGCGCAAGGTGAATCCGGCGACCGTGAACCGTCCGGAATCAAAACCCAAACGCGGAGCAGACCATGATACCAAAACCGGCCAGTTGATTCAAAACGCTGCCGATGGATTGCTCATGGTAGCCTCCACCGCGTTGTTCACCGCCCTTTGCATCGGGGTTGGACTGGGTGTTCTGTGCTTGCGCGACGGAACTTCCGTCCTTTCGATTTCCAAGCCAAATATGATTGGTCCCAATCCATTGATCGGGATGGCGATATTCCTCTTCATCTATGCGCTGTTCCTCGGCGTGGCCGGCCTGCAAATGCGCCGGCTGCGGTGGCGGCTCTACGTCCTGCTCTGCACGGTGATTGGCGGTTTGTTTGTGCCCGTGATGCTGATTTTCAACGTGGTGATGGAGCGAGTTGCGGAGTGGTTGGCTTTGATTCCGGTTTGGCTCGGCATCCCGGTGGCCGCAGGGGTCCTGACCGTGCTATTCCGTGCGGATGTGCGGGCTGCTTTTGCGACGGCGGGCAAACGGCCCGGGTGCGATTAATGCTGGGTGAAGCAGGGAAACAAATGACCGGGCGCTTGGAGGAATTCAGATTCTAAGTGGGAGCGCGCCGCCTTCCTCTCACCCCGCCCTCTCCCCCGAGGAGAGAACGCCCCGAACAGATTGCGCGCATTGCGCTCCTGAACCGGAACGGAGCGCCGATCTCCCGATCGGCAAGCCGCGCTGCGACATTAGAAACGGGCCGATCAGGAGATCGGCGCTCCGGTTCATGGGCAGGGAGCCACGCTCGCAGCGTCCGGGCGAGAACCCTCGCCAGTATCGGAACCAGTTCTTGAGCCTTCTGTGCCTTCTGGTGGCAATTCAAATCCGGTTTCAAGTAAACCCGTGTTCACGTCAGCGGTTTCTTCCAGATCGGCACGACCCGCTTCATCTCGTCGATGAGGAACTGGCCGGCGGCGAAGGCTTCGCCACGATGCGGCGCGATGACTTCCACCCAGAGCGAAGGCTCGTTCACTTTTACCACGCCGATCCGGTGGACGAGCCGTACGGACTCGATGGGCCAGCGTTTTTCCATTTCACGGAAAATCAACTCGAACTGGTGCTCGACCATCGGCAGAAACGCTTCGTATTCGAGGGCGGAGATAGTTTGGTTCTCCTCAGTCGCGCGCACCATGCCGCTGAAATAAACCGCCGCTCCCATGCCGGAAGACATCTCGCGCTGCGCGACAAGCGCGGCTTCGTCGATTGGCTGCCGGGTGATGGTGAGCTGGCGCTTCATTCATCATCCTCCCTGCACCGGCGGGAAGAGCGAAACCTCATCGCTTTCCTTCAGCGCATAGGACTTCGGTTGGTAATCGACACCGACGGCGATGAGGGTCGAGTTTTGCATCGCGTCCAATCTCGGAAAGCGGACGGTCAGCCGTTTCAGCAATTCGTCAATCGTGCAGCCGGGTGTGACTTCTTCCGCCGTCTCCGCGCAGCCGGTCAGTTCCTTGAAGTAGGAATAGAAGTGAACGCGAATCTTCATCGTCCATTTTACAGCCGATACATGTCTGGCTTCAGCACGCCGACGAACGGCAGATTGCGATAGCGCTCCGCATAGTCGAGCCCGTAGCCGACGACGAATAAATCGGGAATCTCGAAGCCCGCGTAGTCGGCCTGGATATTTTCGATGCGGCGCGGCGGTTTGTCGAGCAGGACGCAGGTTTTGATCTGGCGCGGCTGCAGTTCGTTCAGTTTGTCGGCCACGGCGCGGAGCGTCTTGCCGGTGTCGAGGATGTCGTCCACCAGCAGGACGTCGCGTCCGCGGACGTCCAGGCGCAGTTCCTTGGTGAAGACGAGTTCACGCGCCACGGTGCCGCTGCCGTAGCTGGAAACGCCGATGAAATCGAGGCGCAACGGCAGGTTCAGATGCCGGATCAGGTCGGCGAGAAACATGACGGTGCCATTGAGCAGTGAGACCACCACGAGATCGCGCCCGGCGAAATCCCGCTCGAGCTGCCGGGACAACTCGCGCACGCGCCGGGCCAGTTGCGCCTGGGTGATCAACACGGACTGCAGTTCCTGGCGCAGCCGGACGGGGACGCGGTTCGCGGATTGGGGCGTAGGTCTGGGTGGCACGGCGCGCGGGGTTCAAATGTGTTTCGAGTCGCCTTCGTCCTTCTGGGTGTAGCCGCGGTCCTGGCGTTGGAAGTTCACCTCGTTCTTTTTCACGTAGGCGTTGAAGACATCGTCGGCGCTCATGCCGAGCACCTGCGCCATGCTAATGAGGAAGTGGAACAGATCCACGACTTCCACGCGGGCGTTTTGTTCGTCGAACTTCTGATATTTCGCCCACCATTTCCACGGCACGCTGTCGGTGAGCTCGGCCATTTCCTGGGACATGGCGCGGCAGTAGTTGAGGATCCATTTGGTTTTTTCGGCCTCGTTCATGCCGTCGGTATTTACGCCGATGCGTTGGTTGAGGGCCTGCTGCATGCGGAAGAGTTCGCGCAATTGGTCTGATTTTTCCATAGCCGGCAGGATACAGGAGCCGGGAGCCGGGCGTCAGGAGAAAAGTTTGAACTTTGAACTTTGCCTTTTGAACCCTATAAAAGCCGGATGCCGACGTTACTCTCCAATGGCGGGCCGATGATGTGGGTGCTGCTGCTCACGAGCGCGGCGGCCATCGCGGTGTTTGTCGAGCGGCTGCTCTATTATCACCGGGCGCAGATCAATTCCGCCGAATTCATCAACGGGGTGCGCAACGTGCTGAAGCGCGAAAACATCGTGGAGGTGATTTCCATTTGTGACGCCACGCCGGGCCCGGTGCCGCGGCTGGTAAAGACGGCGGTATTGAGCCGCGAGCGCGGGCGCGAGGGCGTGCGCGAGGCGTTGGAAGAGGCCGGGCTGATGGAGGTGCCGCGGCTGGAGGAGAAGTTGAACCTGCTCGCCACCATTGCACAAATCGCACCGTTGATGGGGCTGCTCGGCACAGTGCTGGGGTTCATCCGCCTGTTCGCCGTGATCCAGAAGGAGGGATCGTACGCGCATGCGGACCACCTGGCCGGCGGCGTCTGGCAGGCGCTGATCTGCACGGCCATGGGGCTGGCGGTGGCGATCTTCGCCTACGTCGGTTACAATTATCTCGTCAGCCGCGTGAATGTCATCGTCCTCGACATGGAGAAAACCTCGACGGAAATCTTGAACCTCGTCACCGAGCGCCCCGGCGCCAAGAACGGATGAAATTTCCGCGCCACGCCAAAATCTTCCGGGGGCAGTTTGATTTCGCGCCCTACGCCGGGGTTTGCTTTCTGATCCTGATCTTTCTGGCGCTCAACACCTCGTTGGTGTTCACACCGGGTGTGCCGATTGAACTGCCGGAAGGGCACGACCTGCCCGGCGTGGCCGGTGCGACCGTCGTGGTCGCGGTGGATCGCCAGGGCAAGTATTATTTCGACAGCCAGGTCATTGCGGAGACAAACCTGCAGTCGCGGCTGATGGCGGCGGTGGCAAAAAGTCCCAAGGAGCCGTGGACGCTCGTGGTGCAGGCGGACAAAGCGGTGCCGTATGAGCTCGTGGTCCGGCTCGGAAAAATGGCGCGGAGTGTCGGGATCAAAGAGGCATTGCTGGCGACGCGGCCGCAACTTTTTTCCCCACCCGCCACGAATGCGGCGGCGCGATGAACCCGGCGGAAACCATTCCGGACACCTGGGCCGCGCGGCAGTGGTCGTGGGCCGTGGGCCTGATTTGTGGCGGGCAGTTACTGCTCGTGTTTCTTTTGTCCGAGCGTGGGCCGATCACTCCCCGAACCG
>JAYUBJ010000300.1:0-5997 GCA_043740915.1 Verrucomicrobiota bacterium | reverse complement strand
CATACATGTCGCAGGCGAGTCCCTCGTCCACGGCGAATTCGCCGGCCTGGAGTTGGGCGTAAAGCGCGGTGTCCTCCTCGTAAATGACTTCGTAACTGGAAAGATGTTCGCTGCCAAGCGCGACGGCTTCGCGCAATGTGTCACGCCAGATTGCCAGCGTCTGACTGGGGATGGCAAACATGAGGTCCACATTCACGTTGTCGAAACCGGCGGCGCGCAGAATCTCAAACGATTTGAAAACCTGTTCGCGGCTGTGGATGCGGCCCAGGCGCTCGAGCAATTTTTCGTCGAGCGATTGCACCCCCATCGAAATGCGGTTCACGCCGTGGTCGCGCAGCAATTTCGCCTTGTCGAGCGAGACGGTCGCGGGGTTGCATTCGACGGTCCACTCCTCGGCGCCGAGGAGATTGAGCCGCGCCATGGCGGCGAGGATTTGCTCCCATTGGCGCAAGTTCAACAGCGAGGGTGTGCCGCCGCCGAAAAAAACCGTGCGCGGCCGCACGTCGTGCGCCACGAGCTCCATTTCACGGATGAGCGCGGCGACGTAGCGGTTGACCAGATCACCACCCGGCGGTGCGGAGTAAAAGGCGCAATACTCGCACTTATGCGCGCAAAACGGCACGTGCAGATAGAGGCTGGTGACAGGTTGACCGACCGGAACGGACATGGAGGCAACGTAACCGGCGCGGGTCGGGTAAAGAAGCACAAACTCCACGCGTGAAGCCGGGGGCGAGGGCAACGAGTTATTGCGGGGTGCGCTGAACGTTCTGGGCTTTGAGTCCCTTATTGCTTTCGATCAACTCAAAGCTCACGGTCTCGCCTTCATTCAGGGTTTTGAAGCCCTCGCCGGTGATCGCGGTGTGGTGGACGAAGATGTCCTGACCGGAATCCTGGGCAATGAAACCGAAGCCCTTTTTATTGTCGAACCATTTGACTTTGCCGCTGGCCATACTTTTCTCCTGCTACAATGTCAACCAGCTAAAAACTTTGCCCGGACAGGGTCAAGCTTTTGTTTGGTGCCAAATGGCCTATCCTGCAGATCACAACCGGAGATGTTCCCACAACGCCGCCGACGCGAGGCGCAGGTTGATGAAGAACGGGCCGAACTCGCCGAAGCGCGAGGTCACCTCGTCAAAGCGCATTTCATAGACGATCTCCTTGATGGCATCGGCCTGGTGCGCCATGAGCGTCACGCCCCATTCCCAATTATCCAGGCCGGTCGAACCGGTAATGAGTTGCGAAATGCGCCCCGAGTACTTGCGCCCCACGCGGGCATGGCCGCCCATGAGCCGCTTGCGCGTGGCGAAATCCTGCGCATACCAGTTGTCGGCAAGCTGTCGGCGCTTGCTCATCGGATAAAAACCCATGATCTCCCAATCGGGCAACTCGGGATACAGCCGGTAATGCTCGTAATCAGCCATGCGCTTACGCAACGCGGCCAGTCGCTGCTCAAACGCTTCACTGCCCGGTTGCAGCTTTTCCTGCTCGATCAGCATCTGCTGGTTTTCCTCATCGCTCGTAGTGTACTCGGACAACTCGGTGACGCTGAGATAACTGAACTCCGACACGAGGGTTCCGGGCGGGAAACACGCCTCCACATCGCGGTGCATCTGGCCGAGCGATCCGAGTTCCGCCGCGTACAGCATGAAGGCCAGATCCGCCTTGCCGCTGATGTTCGCGAAGGTCACCAGGCGCGGATGGGACGTCGCTGCGTTGGCGGCGCACAAGGCCTCCAACTGGCTACGGACTTGCGCCGATTGGTCGGCGGACAACGCCGCCCAGCGCAGGCGGTCAATCCGGTAAAACAAGTGCATCACGTGGATGCCTTGATTCAATTTAACAACGGGAAGAGACATAATGATGAAACGGACGGCGGAGAAAACTATTCCACTTCGAGCACCTTTTCCAAAAGTTGCGGCAGTTGGGCGAGGATCAACTCGTCGCTCGCCACCAGCGTCGCGCCGGCGTCGTGGGCCTGGGCCTGCAACTCGGCGCGCTTTTGCTCCGCAAAGGCCATGACCGGCAAGTGGGAGGTGGCGGGATGATTTTTCAACTCGGTGATCACCGCGCAAACATCGTTCTGGTCAGAAGCCAGATCCGCCAGCACCAACAGGGGCTTTTCTTGTTCAGCCAGCATCACCAGCGACGCGGCCTCGGCCACGACCTGCACCCGATAGCCCAAATCGCGCAACCGGTTGGCCAGTTGGCTCCCCGGCAGCAATTTTTCGTATAAGATGAGCGCGAGCGGTTGCGTCATGCCTTTGAGCTTGAAATAGATTGGGCCAAATTGCAAAAGCTTTCACCGCGCCCCATCCCGCACGCGTAGCGCAGCCGTCCATGGCTGCGAGTTCCCGGGGCGTCCCCGCCCCGTGGACCAGATCTGGCCCCAGACCGTGGCCGTCGGAAAACCACTTCAATCGCGAACGGTGACATCAGATCCTCCCTGAACCGTTAAACTTTTGTCTCCGCCAGCACCAGCAAGCGTTTGAATTGCGACCCCGTCAACGGCGTCACCGAGAGCCGTGACTGGCGCACGAATGGAATGTCCTTCAAAATGTCATCCGTCTTGATGGCTGCGAGCGGGACCGGCCGGGCCAATGCTTTCACCGGTGCCAAATCCACCGCCGACCAGTCGCCTTCCGTCGCGGTCGGGTCGGGATAAAACTCCCGCGTCACGCGCGCCAACCCGACGACCTGTTTCTCGCTCACGCTATGGTAGAAGAAAACCAGGTCACCCGGTGCCATGGCGCGGAGATGGATGCGGGCGGCAAAACTACGCACCCCCGTCCAGGAAGTCCTACCGTCCTTGACGAAGTCGGCCCACGAATATGCTTCAGGTTCGGATTTCACGAGCCAATGATTCATGGCGGGCATGGTGCGCACAGACGGGAGGGTAGTCACGCCGATATTTCCCAGGCCCTCCACAATTCCTGGCAACACTGGCGGCGGTAAAGGCGTCCTGGTTTTAGCCGAAACCTTTAGATTGCGCGGGCGGGCGAACCATCAAGACGTGTTCGTGTGCGTGTGACATTCTTATGCGGTCAGGGACGCAACCTGAAGGTCTTGTCATTACCCACATCTTTTTAACTTTCATTTAAGATTGCTAATCCTTCGCACATCCACGTCAGCCGCTGCCAGCCACGCCAGATGGTCAGCCAACCTGGCATTCCGTCACGCTTGCGTCCGATAAAACCTCCGACCCGCGCCACGGCCACCATCAGGTTCTGATTGGTCCAGCCGCCTTTTGGTGGGCCGAACTTGGATTCCAAAAGCAGGATGATCTCTGGTCCCAGACTCTGCCCGGCTTCAAAACTCTCCGGCCGACTTCGGGCCAGCATTTTCGTGCTGAGCAAACGCACCGCCACCACCGCGAGCACCGCGATCAAGGGCTCCAGCCGATGCGCGCGCTCCAATTGACTGGCCTCGACTCCAGCTCCGGTTTTGAGGGCTTTATGGTACTCTTCAATCCACCACCGCGCGGTGTATCTCCCGACCACCCGTTGCGCCTGCGCCAAAGTCTCACAAGCCAGGGAAGTTAATAATCGCCAATGCAGCGGCGCTTTAATCCCTGCCGGCGGGTTGACCTCCCGCACCTCGACCACGGTGATGTTGGGCAGGGGTGCTTGCCAGCCGCCGGGTCGCCAGGGACCGTCCAAAGCCACCCGCACCGCCTTAATCTGGACGCACGCCGTCCGGGCTGGTTCGCCGCCACGCGCGCGCAGTTCGACGGTGCTCAGACCCAACACCGGCGCTTGATCCAAGGCCGCGAACACGTGTCCCGGTTCATCCGCCCAGCGCCGGTTCTGATACGCGCGAATAATAAAGTCCGCTCCGTGTTGCTGACCGAGCGCGATCGGCTCGTAGAAATCCGATTCCCGATCGGCCACGTAAATCCATTGCGCCCCACCGGGCGGACCGCCGGCGTGCTTGAACACCTCCGCCCAGCGCTGGGACTTGCGCGGTCGCTCCAGTCGCTGCCGCCGAGTTTCTCCGGCCGGCGCCGGTCGCGGCGTGCTACAGCGCTGGCCCAATAATCCCACCAGCGTGCCCTCGGGCCGTTGCTCCAGCGTCCAGCGTTCCACCCGCACCGCCAAGGCGCTGTGCAATTCGAATCCGCGCCCAGCCCCATTGCCGATATATCCCAAATCTTCCGTGGCCGGGTGCTGGGAATAATCCAACAGCGTCGTATCCTCGATCATCAAATATTCCCCGGCGGCCCGGCACTGGGCCCGGGTCCGTTCCACATGCGCCGCGATGATTTGGTCGAAGCTGGCCCCGGGTCCGGAAAAGAAACGATACGCCGCTTTGAGCTCCGCCCAATCTGGAAACGCTTGCGGCAAGGTTCCCCCCGGACTGGCGGCGAGCTGGTGCGCAATGTTCACTAACCGCTTACTACGGCGTTGATCACCCAATTGGGCAAACCCAAATTCGTTCTGCGCCCACTGCGCTGGAGGAAGTAAGGAATCAATCATTCCCACATTGTGGAATGACCTTTTAAAAGTACAAGTACTAAGTTGCTGTACTTGAGCTAGTTGCAATAACAACAACTAATCCACGTTCAGAAAAGATGTGGGTAATGACAAGACCTGAAGGTTGCGGCTACGGGTCGTGAACTGCGCTACCACTATTCACTACTCACGGGTCGAGGCTCACGTTATTCTGGCGACGTGGATTTGGCCGCCAATTTGCATTCGATCCGGCAGCGCATCGACGCCGCCTGTGCCCGGGTTGGCCGCGATCCCGCGTCGGTCACGCTTCTGGCGGTGAGCAAGGGCCAGCCCCCGGAGGCCGTGCGCGCCGCGGCGGATTTGGGTTTAACTTCGTTCGGTGAAAACAAGGTGCAGGAGGCGAAGGCAAAGATTCCGTTGTGCCCCGGGAAACTGCGCTGGCAGATGATCGGCCATTTGCAATCGAACAAATGCCGGGACGCGGTTCATTTTTTTCACATGATCCAGAGTGTCGATTCGCTGGGGCTCGCCGAGGAAATCAACAAGTGGGCGGACAAGGCGGCGAAAACCATGCCGATCCTGCTCGAGGTGAATGTCGCCGGCGAAGCCAGCAAGTTCGGCTATGGACCTGAGGCCTTGCTGGCCGAATTGGCACGGATCAACGCGTTGCCCAAGATTGAAATCCACGGCCTGATGACCCTGGCCCCCTGGTCGCCCGATCCGGAAAGGGCGCGGCCGGTGTTCCGCCGATTGCGCGAGTTGAAGGAAATGTGTGGGCAAGTCTTGGATGCACCGCTGCCGCAATTGAGCATGGGCATGAGCGGGGATTTCGAGGTGGCCATCGAGGAAGGCGCGACGCTGGTGCGACTGGGTACGGCACTCTTCGGTCCGCGGCCCAAGGCGACAGCCGTGCTTAGCCCGGAAGGGGTTTGAGCCAACGACGCAATTTGAAGAACATTTCAACCACGGATGAACACGGATTTTCACGGATGGACGGGCCGGCGTCCGGGCAGAAATCGGGGCTCACCAAGGAGTGAAAGAAGGAAAGCGGGCCGTTCGCACCATTTATCCGAGTCCATCCGTGTCCATCCGTGGTTGTATTTTTTCTCGGCTGCATGGTTCCGGTTGGAAGGGTGTCTGAAAATTGAACGAGATCTTGTGGCCGGGCCGGTGCTGGCCTGCTATCAATGTTTTCAGCCAGGCTCTGGATCCGACCGGCGGATATTATTCCAACTTTGAACTTTGAACTTCGTCGCGAAAGCTTTTAGTCTGCGCCCGTGACCGTTGACACATTCAAAGCGGAGATTGGCGAAGCGCTTCGGACTTTCGACAAATATGTGGTCTGTATCGACAAGACGCCGGAGGATTGCGCGACCTCGCTCCTCTCCTTGATGGACAAGGCGATCAAGGCGTACCTCACACGAGGACCGGGTCTGCGGCACGGCATCGCCCTTGACAAACAGGTGACCATCATCCTGAGCCAGACCGAAAACGGAACCCCGTTGTGCGGGATTTATTTCAACCTCTCTTCGCCGCACCACAAGAAGGC
>JAYUBJ010000299.1:0-6015 GCA_043740915.1 Verrucomicrobiota bacterium | reverse complement strand
GCGGCTATTGAAAACGGGCAGTCCACGTTTTTCCGGAACGGGCCACAACGAAACTACGGATGGAAATGGCACGGTCATTGACCGCAGCCAAAGATGCTCGCAACCTGTAGCCACAACCTTCAGGTTGCGCGGGAGTGCAAATAGCCAAGGCGTTGACAATGCCCTGAGCGAGTTCGGGCGCGCCCGGGACGCAGCCTGAAGGCCTGCGGCTACGGAGGGTGGTTGGAAGAATCGGGGTCAAGAATTAATCGCCCACGCAAAATCAGATTGGTAGAAAGCGCCGTGCTCATGTCTCGCCTCTCCCGCTTGGCGCTGGTTCTATCCATGCTCGCCCCGGTTCTCTTCGCGGCGGAACCAGATCGCGACCAGTCGCCGCGCTGGTGGAAGGGCAATCTGCACACGCATTCGCTGCGGAGCGATGGCGATGATTATCCCGAGATGATTGCCGAGTGGTATCAACAGCACGGCTATCAATTCCTGGCGTTGTCCGATCACAATGTTTTGCAGCAGGAAACCCGCTGGATCAACGCCACCACCACCAAGGGCGGCCTGTTGGCCTTTATCCGCAGAACGAACCGGTGCAGGCACCCAACGGTGAAGCGTTGCGGATCACGCATCGGTACAGCGCGGACATCGGCGCGGTGCTGGCCAAGGCAAAGGGGAATGGAGCGAGCTACACGTTGAAAGGGGACGAAATCTACGTGCGCGCCAAAAGCATCTCCTCAAAAGTCAAAACGAATCCCAGCGCAAAAGACGAAGTGGAAACCGCCTGGACCCAGCCGCTCGTGACGGGGGGGGCAGTGAGAATTAGGGCAACCGCAGCCCGCCGGACCGGAAAAAGTCCCGCGCATTTTGATTGCTCCCGGACATACGGGTGACTCGGGTCACGGCGGTAATGCCGCCACCGGACTGTCCTTGCGGCGCGAATGCAACCCTGGGTACGGAAACCTGGCGGCCGCCTTGCTGGCTTTGGCCTCCGGAACCGCCGTTGCCACCGGGTGGAGTAGCCGCAGCGGGAATTCGGGCAGCCCCCTTCGACTTGGCAGGAAGATTTAGCGCCGACGCGGTGCCGGCGCAACTTGCCGCCAGCAGAAGAATCACGAGCGGCAAGCGCGTGAGGAGGAAATAACTTACCAAAATAGTTTTCATGAATTAAGCCGGACTCTGAATTTCAAACTACGGATGACACGGATGACACGGATGACACGGATGCGAGTGGGATTCCGAACTCGGCTTTTGGAACTAATCGATCCGGAGCTCTTCAGTTCCCAGGCTCCCATCATCCGTGCCATCCGGGCCATCCGGGGGTTCGTTGTTTCAGGTTTCGGTTTCAAACCGCCCCGGCCCCTTGGCAATTTGCGGAAGCTCTTAATTTCGTTGGTCAGTCAGCGATTTAAGCGTGTTGACCATTTCCTTAGACATTCGTCCGATGCTGAATTGTTCCGGCACGGTTTTGCGCCCGGACTCAGCGAGCGTTTGAAGTTTGGCCGGGTTCAGGAGCAGTTGCTCAATCGCCACGGCCAGATCGGGCGCGCTGCCGGGTTCGCACAAAACACCCCCGCCCGTGGCTTCAACTAATTCGGGGAAGGAAGCGGTGCGCGGTTGCACCACCGGCACGCCGGAAGCCAATGCCTCGATAATGTACAACCCGAACGCCTCGCCGTAATTCGCCGGCACGGAAAACACCGTGAGCGAGCGCAGGAAAGCGAGCTTCTGCTCGCGCGTCAGGTTGGGATGAAATTCCACGTCACCCAGCACGTCGGCGGAGTGCAGCCGTTGTTTGAGTTGATCCACGAAAAGTTCGTCGCCCGGACCACAGCCGCCGCCGATACGGAGTTTCAGGGCGGGCACTTTCCCGCGCTGCTTGAGCAAAATGAAGGCCTCAACAAGCAAGTCCAATCCCTTCTCCTGGCACATCCGCGCAAAAAAACCGAGCGTTTGGGCGTTGGGCGTTGGACGTTGGACGCTGGACGTTACTTCGTATCCCTCCAGATTGATGCCGTTGTAAACTACTTTCACTTTGTCCGCCGGCAGGTTCAGGCGCTTGGCCATCACGTCGCCGAAGTAGCGGCTCGGCGCGATGAACAGATTCGCTTCCGACACGCGTTCGGCGAGCGTGCGCCAGACTTCGGTGCGCACCGGTTCGGGCATGGAATCCAGAAACGCATCCTCGCCTTGCAGCATCACCACGACCGGCGCCTGCAATTCGCATTTCAGTTTGCGCACCATCCCGGCCAGCATGGCGTTCGAGAGGCAAATGAAATCCGGCTTCGGCTGGGTCTTCAGCCACGCAATGAGTTCAGCCAGTTCGCGCGCCTGGTTTCCCTCTTCGCCGCGAAGCATCGAGAGGGTCAGTTCGCCGACATCCTCCGCGCGCGTTTTGGCCGCGCGACCGGCGGCGAATTTCAACAACGCGGGCGAATCAAGCAGCGAATGCAGCCACTTCGGGGCGTGGCGGAAGAACGCGGATTTCTGTTCGAGATAAACATTCACGCCGCCAAAAAAGATCGGCGTCCCGGCGCTCTGATCCTCCTCGTCGAGCGTCATGGGCAAATAGAGCGGCACCATGAGCATCTGGTGTCCCAGTTGGCGCAACTCGGCGACGAGCGCGTTATCGCGGAAACAATTCCCGCAATACATGCCGCCCGCACCGGGAGTGATTTGGACAATGTTCACAAGGGACTTGGCAGCGGTTCGCCAACCGGCAATTCCTCCGGCAATGGCACGAACTCCTCGATGCGCCGCCACAACTGCGAAAAATCCTTGTTCACGTCGCCGCTCAGGCAGTCCGTGATTTCACCGGCGGCATCGGGATATTTATCAATGACTTGCTTGAAGGAAAAACTCGGGTCGTAAAAGGCATAGACGAGTTTGCGCATGTTCTCCACGCCTTGCCGCATGTAGCTCGCGTAGCCCGCGAAGCGCGCCGGGGAAAAGTCGTGCTCCAGAATCGCCTGATGCACGCCGTCACCGGCCATGATCCCGCTCTTGAGTGCCATCATCAGGCCGCTGGAGAAGACTGGATCCAGAAACGCAAAGGCATCGCCGACCAGCAGCAGGCCCTCGCTCGCGCAATGGCGCGCGTGATAGGAATATTCGCTGGTGAGATAGTATTGGCCGGTGGAAGTGCCGACCGACAAATGGTCCTTGATCCAGAGGTTCTCCTCGACCTCGCGATGAAAGATGGCCTGGGGATCCTTCACGCCATTGCGCGTGAGATATTTGCCCTCGGCCACGACGCCCACGCTGACCATGTCGTTGTGCTGCGGGATGTGCCAGAACCAGCCCTTCTCCGGCACGAACGCCACGGTGGTCTGCCCCTCATCAATCCCTGGGTCACGCTTCGAGCCTTGGAAATAAGTCCACACCGCGACCTTGTTGAGGTAGGGATCTTTCATGCGCCAGCCATTGCGCACCGCGGTGAACGCCTCCTTGCCGCTGCAATCCAGCGTCATCGGCGCCCGGAACTCGACACTCTCCCCGGACTTCATTTGCGCGCGCACGCCGACCACCCGCCCCATGGCAGCCGACGTGAGGAGGCTCTGATTAGATTTCGCATTCCGCATTCCGCATTCCGCATTAAATGGCGCCTCCTCACGTCGGCTGCTACGGGGTTCACGGCTGAGTTCCTTGACGGTGATTTCCTCGATCACCTCGGCACCCTTGGCGCGCGCGTGGTTGAGGAGGATTTCGTCAAACTCGCTGCGCAACACCTGCCAGGTTTGCGCGATGGTTTCCTTGTCGTAGCGATTGAAGAAATAGAACGGCTGGCTCGCGCGGCCGTTCGGCGACACGAACAGCACGCTGTACTTCTTCACGAACGCCGACTGCTTCATCATCGGGATGAGGCCGAGCCGTTCCATCGGCCCGTAGGTGAACGGAATCATGGATTCGCCGATGTGATAGCGCGGAAACTTTTCGCGCTCGAGCACCAGCACGCGGTGGCCGTGCTCGGCCAGGATGGCCGCCGCACTCGCGCCCGCTGGGCCACCACCAATGATGAGAACGTCGTAGTTGGCTTTCATAACAAAACTTCTTGCCCGCGGATAAACGCGGATGGACGCGAATCAAACGATAGGCAGCAGCCAGTCTGGCTGGTTTGAGTCACGGTCTGGCTGGTTCTGTTTTCGTGTTTATTCGTGTCCATTCGTGGTTTGAAGTTATTTCCGGGTTGGTGCCAGGATTTCCACGATTTCGGCCAGTGGGCGCTGCTGGGGATCCCAGAGCGTATTGCGCCGGCCGTAGAGCGTGTGGGCGCCTTCGAGCTTGAGGACGGAATTGATGAGCGCGTCGGATTGCACCCGCAGGAACGCCTTGGGCCGGCTCGTGTGGGTCACCGTGCAGTCGGCCAAAATGTGGCCGAGCGGCAGGCGTTCCTCGAGGATTTCCTGCCGTGCCGCCGGCGTGAAGAGCGACAGGTTGATTTTGATCGCCCCGAACTCGACCGGTTTGTCGTCCTTGTCCGTCACGAGTACGACCTCACGGAAATAGAAATCATCGCGCTGTTGGCGGCGCAGCACGCGCAGGTGGATCGTGTCACCATGGAATTTCTCCAGCGTCGGCGTCATGTCGTCCTGGTGCACGAGCAGTGTCTTGTAAGGCTCCGGTACCTCGTCGCCCGGCACGGCCTCAATCGACGGCAGCGGCAGGCCCGCCTGCGCGTAAAAATCATCCAGCGGATACGCAATTGGAAGTGCGGTTGGCGATGCTGGTGGAACGGGCGAACTCATAGTTTCGGCAATGTCATCCGCAAACCCTTTTTGCGACTGCAATAGCTTCTTGTTCCATCGGCGCGGCTGGGTGGCCGATGGTAAGGCATTCAAACAAATACTGCTGAAGAAACTGCGTGAACCCACCGAGCCGCTCATATTGAGCCGTGTGAGCCAACTCGTGGACAATCAGTCGTCGATTTCCCCAAAAGTCATTTCGAATATAGATGCCGAAGCGCAGCGTCAGTCCGGCCGTGTTGGGTGTAATAAGACTGCTTGCTCCCGCTGCCACATTTAATTCTGGATGCTGTGGCAGGGGAATTTGTTGAACTCCCAGCAATCTCACTCGTTCAGGCTGCGCGACACCCACAAGTTTCGTGTCCACAATCTCAGTCGCGGATAACGGCGTGCCCTTTTCTAGGATTAACTCCTCCTGCTCTTCTGCCCATGCCGTTGCCAATGGCAACAACGCTTGAAATTTTTCTTGGGTAATCATGTGTTTCCTTCTCAATGTTCGCTCATGCATACCTCGCGGTGTTGCGCTGCGGCCGAAAAAACTCACGCAGCAGCTTGTCCACTTGCAGCAAGCCGTCGCGCTTCAGCACGGGTTGCTCGGCTCCGGTCATAACGCGGCCAGCACGGCCTCGCGGTGTTGCCGCGAGGTACGACCCGGAAACCGCGCGTTGGGACGAGCCTTCACGATTCGGGTGATCAGCTTGCGACCGCTGGCCTTGGCCTCGGCGTTGAGTGCCTTGGCACAGGCCCGGATGTCGTAGTCGTATCCCGCAAGGATGGCTTCCCGCGCCCGCCGCACTTCTTCGATGATGTCATGTTTCGTGTTCATACGTTCAGCAATTCTTCCGTCGTGCAAATCGTCGGACAGCGATAACCCGCCTGCTCGCATAATGATTCCACTTTCGTAATCATGTCCACGTTGGCGATATGCTTGCAATTCCAGGTTAACAGATAGGCGATGTTCGCGGTCGCCGCCACCGCAATATGAACCGCATCGTTCCGTTTTTGCGTGGGCAGGCTCATCTTGCGAACCAGCTTCTCTGCCAGGTCCAAGGCGTCGTCCGTGACTTCAAGCGTCATGACTTCGGACAAGACCTTCATTCGCGCGGCAGCCATCTCCTCGTCGCCGAGTCGTGCCTCTACGATGACAATGGGTGAGCAATACAATTCAAAGTGCCGTCGTTGCTTCGACCACCATTGATGTGTGCTCGCCTGCATGCCGGCAATGCGCACATCCTTGCTCGGACGGGCCGTGAGCAGACTTGGAATCGTTGTTTCGAGATAGACCGTG
>JAYUBJ010000298.1:0-1772 GCA_043740915.1 Verrucomicrobiota bacterium | reverse complement strand
CAGGTGACGGGCGGTTCCTTGCACCTCTTTCTCTCCGTTGCCGACCGGGCCACGCTCCGATCACTGCTGAAACGGGCCGACCCATCCGGATCTAAAATCCAGATGCGACTAAAAGCCGGCGACGGTTCGCAAATTCCGGTGCATCTCTCGATTCGTCCACTGAAAAAGCATGATTCCAAAGGCGCGATCTTCGGCATCGTGGTGACGGACATGACGGAGGCCCAGCGCAACGAGGAACTACTGCGGGCTTTGACGCACCGCGTGGTGCAAGTGCAGGAGGCCGAACGCGGGCGCGTGGCCCTCGAATTGCACGACAACATTACCCAACTTCTCTGCGCCGTCCTCGCGCGTTGGGCGGCCTTGGCGAACAAACTGCCGGCGCACGAGCAAGCCTCGCGGGGAGAGGTGGTGAAACTCAGCGAGATGCTGGGCCAGACGGTCGATGAAGTGCAGCGCATCGCGCGCAATCTGCGGCCCAGCGTCCTGGACGAACTGGGCCTGGTTCCCGCCCTGCGCGCCACCTGCACGGAGTTCGCCGGTCGTACGGGCGTGGCGCTGAAGCTGGCGTGCCGGCCGTTGACCGTCCGGCTGCCCGCCGAGGGCGAGTTGGCGCTCTACCGCATCCTCCAGAAAGCGTTGGAGAATGTGGAGAAGCACGCGCGCGCCCGCCATGTTACCGTGCGCCTGAGGCAGCGGACCTTCATTCAGTTGACGATCCAGGACGACGGGATCGGCTTCGACCCGGAGCATCACCTGGCCAGACGAAAAGGAAAGGGCGGCCTCGGTCTGCTCAGCATGCGCGAGCGGGCGACCTATGTGGGCGGCACCTTCAAGATCAAATCCGTTCGCGGCGCCGGCACGGAAATCGAGGTGCTCTTTCCCCTGCCACCCAGTGACCCAGCGACTAAATGAACTGACTTATGAAACGAATCACAGTTCTGCTGGCGGAAGACCACATGATTGTCCGCGAGGGCTTCCGCAAGATGCTGGAGCTGGAAAATGATTTCCAAATTGTCGGCGAAGCGGAAGACGGCCGCCAGGCGGTCGCCCTGATCAAGAAACTCTGTCCCGCTGTGGTGCTGATGGACATTGCCATGCCGCTGCTCAACGGTTTGGAAGCCACGCGCCAGGTGCTCAAAGCCCTCCCCGCCACCAAAGTGATCATGCTTTCCGCGCACGGTGACGACGCGTATATCGAGGAGGCGACCCGCTCCGGCGCGAAGGGATTTTTGATCAAACAATCCTCCGCCCACGTGGTGTGCGAGGCGATTCGCCAGGTCCAGAAGGGAAATACGTTCTTCAGCCCGACCGTTGCCAAACGGCTGCACCAACTCGATGGCACCGCGCCGGATCGGGCCGGAATGGCGCGGTCGGGCAGCACCCGTTTGAGTTCGCGCGAGGTGGAGGTGCTGCAATTGATTGCCGAAGGCAAAGCCAACAAGGAAACGGCCTCCGAACTGGGCATCAGCATCAAGACCGTCGAAAAACATCGTAATAAGCTCATGCGCAAGCTCAACATCCACGACACCGCCGGACTCACCCGTTATGCCATCGGAGCGGGCATCATTGAGAGCAGCGTCCAGTTGACCATTGTATAACGATCAGGCAGATCCGCGAACCCGGGCCACTTAATTGTTCATGCGTGCTTCTCCATGCGATCCGGCCCGTTGCGTCATCGCCATGGCGGCTTCGGTCGGCGGCTTGAAGGCTCTGTCCATCATTCTGGGCGGCTTGCCGGCGGATTTCCCGGCTGCCATTGCCATCGTGATGCA
>JAYUBJ010000297.1:0-6071 GCA_043740915.1 Verrucomicrobiota bacterium | reverse complement strand
CATCGCTTTCCACGCGTCTGCTCGCCCTGGTTGATTCGCTGCCCGCCGCGCACTTCCGCGGCGCGCGCACCGTCCGCCTGTCGAACACGGTGGCTTTCACGGTGGAAGGCTGCGACAGTATCGCCCTGCTGGCCGGGCTTGATCTGGAGGGGATCTGCGCCTCGAGCGGTTCGGCCTGCTCGGCCGGATCGATCGAGCCGTCCCACGTGATGAGCGCCATGGGTGTTGCTGCGGCAGAGGCGAACGCCCTGGTTCGATTCTCCCTCGGTCGCGATTCATCCGACGAGGAAGTGAATTGGGTTGAGGCCGTCTTGCCGCAGGTGATTAAACAAGTCCGTGGCGTCTAGTTTCCTGCCAATTGTTTGTGAATTCGGAGGGGGTTTTGTCAATAAGACGGACTTTGGCGGCTTCTTCTTTTTCTGGCGGGTTCTGTTCCCCGCCGTCGCCGGCACCTAAATGGTTGCAGTTGCCTTGACACCCTTGTTTGTTTGCTTTATTCACACCCCTTAATAATAAGAGTTGTTTCCTTCAGAAGGATACATATTAAGACGCCATGAAACTGACCATCGCCAAAGAACAATTGATCAACGGTCTCCAAGCGGTCCAAAACATTGTCAGCACCCGCACGACACTGCCGATCCTTTCCAATGTTTTGCTGCGGGCGGACAAGGGCAGGCTGGAACTGACGGCGACGGATCTGGATGTGACCATTTCATGTGCGGTCGAGGCCCAGGTCAGCAAAGCTGGGGAGACCACGTTGCCGGCCAAGCGGCTGTTTGGCATCGTCCGGGAATTGCCCACGCCGGAAATCGAGATGGAAGTGGACGAAAAGAACACGTGCTCGCTGCGCGCCGGGGCTTCCTTTTACAAGATCAAAGGCATTGGGGCCGAGGAATTCCCGCCGCTGCCGCAGTTCAAGGAGAACAAAAAAATCACTTTGCCGCAGGAGAAATTCAAGGCCATGCTCCGGCGCACCTCCTTCGCCATCAGCACGGACGAAACCCGCTACGTGCTCAACGGGATTTTCGTGAGCCTGAAGGAGGACAAATTCACCATGGTCGCCACCGACGGACGGCGGCTGGCCCTGACGGAGGAGGAGCTGAACATCGGCCAGGAAAAACTGGCGGAATTCATCGTGCCCACCAAAGCCATCAACGAACTGAACCGGCTGTTGCAACTCAAAGGGGACGTTGAGATGAAGTTTACGGAGAATCAGGTCGCTTTCACCCTGAGCGGGGAAAAGGAATTCTCCATTCTGCTGATTTCAAAGTTGATTGAGGGCAATTATCCCAATTACCGCCAGGTGATCCCGACCGAGACCAAGGAAAGGATCAGCCTGGTGCGGGAGGAGCTTCTTCAGGCGTTGCGCCGCGCGGAGTTCATGACCAGCGAGAAATCCAACTCGGTCAAACTGGCCTTCACGAAGAACAACCTCGCCATCACGGCCAACACGCCCGAGGTGGGTGAAGCCCAGGAGAGCATCGCCATCAATTACAATGGCAAGGAAATGGCGATCGCCTTCAATCCCGGTTATCTGCTCGACCCGTTGAAGGCCCTGGACACCGACGAGGTTTTTCTGGAGCTATCCGACGAATTGAGCCCCGGCGTCGTCAAGATCAAGGGCCCCTTTCTCTACGTCATCATGCCGATGCGCATGAGTTGATCGGTGGCCCGAATCCGGGCGACCGCCAGCAAGCATGGCTCACACTCCCAACCCGCGCATCGCCTTGGTGGGCCTCGCTGTCGTCGCGCTGGATCAGGCCACCAAATTCGCCGTGCGGGATTTCCTCGGGGAACAACCCAATCGCCGGGAAGAAGTCGTAATCAACGGCTTTTTCCGGCTGGTGCATTGGGGCAACACCGGCGCGGCGTGGAGCCTGTTCCACAATAACAACGAGTTGCTGACCATCGTATCGCTCGTCGCCCTGCTCGTGCTGTTCCTGAGCCGCCGCCACTTCGATGCCCACCTGCCCTTGGGCCAGCTTTCGCTCGGCCTCATTTTCGGCGGCATCATCGGGAATCTCATGGACCGCATCAACGTTGGGCATGTGACCGATTTCCTCTACTTCTACGTCAACCGCCGCAACGGCGGCGAACTCGGTTTCCCGGCGTTCAACGTCGCCGACAGTGCGATCTGCGTCGGCGTCGGCCTGCTCTTCATCCTCTCGTGGAAAAAAGATTCGAGCGGTGCGTCGGATACGACCGTCCTCCCCAAACCCGGCGCGTTGGAATCCGGGAAAGCCGCGCCGTAATCCGCGCTGCCGATTCCGCCGACACCGTGAGCCTGCGCCCGCCACTCTTCCTCGCCGGCCCGACGGCCGTGGGCAAATCCGCCGTCGCCTTGCTGCTCGCCCAGCGCCTGGGCGGCGAAATTATCTCGGTCGATTCCATGCAGGTTTATCGCGGTCTCGATCTGGGTACCGCCAAACCCTCACCCGCGCAGCGGCAGGAGGTTCGTCATCATCTGATTGACGTGGTGGACTTGACTGAGGGTTTCGACGCGGCGGCTTTTGTCCGGCTGGCCACCGCCGCGGTCAATGAAATCCAGGCGCGGGGCCAGGTCCCGATTTTTTGCGGCGGCACCGGGCTTTACTTCAAGGCCTATCTCGAAGGGTTGGGCGCCGCGCCACCCGCGGATGCGGTGCTTCGAGCGCAATTGGAAGCCGCGCCTTTGGCCGAATTGCTGCACGAGTTGGAGCAGCGTGACCCGGTAACGTTCCAAAAGATTGACCGGCAAAATCCGCGCCGAGTTGTCCGGGCCGTGGAAGTCATCCGCCTTACTGGCCAGCCGTTCTCGGCCCAGCGGGCGGCTTGGCCGACGGAAACGTTCAACGTTCAACGTTCAACGTTCAACGTTCAATTTGGGTTGAGCCGTACTGGCGAAGATTTGCGGCAGCGCATTGACGAGCGTGTGGACGAGATGTTCCGACGCGGTTTGGTGGCGGAAACCGCGCGACTCCTGCAGCACGGGCTCGGCCAGAATCGCACGGCCATGCAAGCCATCGGTTACCGCCAGGTGGTGGAACATCTTCGTGGCGAACGCCCGCTCGGCGAAACCATCGAGCTGGTCAAATCGCGCACCCGCCAGTTTGCCCGTCGCCAGATGACCTGGTTTCGCCGGCAGATGCCTTTGAGCTGGCTCGATTTGGCACCCACTGATTCGGCCGAAGAAGTGGCGACGCAGATTATCCGCGACATCCGCGCGCTGCCCCCGCGCGCGTAGCGCAGCCGTCCTCGGCTGCGAGTTCGCGGGGCGTCCGCGCCCCGTGTTTCTTCGTGCGGCAGGACGCCAGCGCAACAGGGCTGGGCCGGGAATCGTCCCAGATTGGGTGGCGCATTCCGAAATTGTTGGTGGTTTCCCCCTCTCCTCCCTCGGAGGGAGGAGAGGGCTGGGGAGAGGCGGGCCGTTCAGACTGCTGGAAATCCCCTCTCCCCAACCCTCTCCCCGTCCGACGGGGCGAGGGAGAAGACGACTGCGGACGACGCCCCAACCAACAACCTGGGGATGCGCGGCAGATTTGGAACGAGTGAAACCCGCCCTTTCTTCCCTTCCAGAACGTGCTAGGGTTGTCCGCACTGACATTTGACATTTGAAAGCACTGGTTTCCATCGCGGCGCGAAAAACGGAGCGGGTATTTCTCATCGGGGCCGAACTCAAGTCGCGCACCGCGTGGGACGTGCGCGATTCGCTCGACGAACTCGCGCAGCTCGCGACGACGGCCGGCGGCGAGATCATCGGCGACGGCACGCAAAAAATGGAGTCCCCGGTTGCCGCCACGTTCATCGGCAGCGGCAAGGCCGAACAATTTGCCCAGCAATGCCGCCGCGAAAACGTGGACACGGTGATTTTCGACGACGAACTTTCGCCCGCGCAGGGACGCAACCTGGAAAAAGTTTTCGAGTGCAAGGTGCTCGATCGCACGGCGCTGATCCTCGATATTTTCGCGCGGCGCGCCCGCACGCGCGAGGGCAAGCTGCAGATCGAACTGGCGCAGCTCCAGCATCTGCTGCCGCGCCTGACGCGCTTCTGGAGCCATTTGTCGCGGCAAAAGGGCGGCATCGGCATGCGGGGTGACGGCGAAACACAGCTCGAAACCGACCGCCGCCGCGTGCAGGAGCGGATCAGCAAGATCGACGCCGAGCTCGAGGTGGTCCAACGGCAGCGCGCCACCCAGCGTCACGGACGGCAGCGCAATCTCTGGCCGCTGGCCTCGATTGTCGGGTACACGAACGCCGGGAAATCGACGCTGTTCAACGCGGTCACCGGGGCGGCGGTGCTGGCGGAGGACAAGTTGTTCGCCACGCTTGATCCCACCACGCGCCGGCTGCGGCTGCCAGGCAATCAAAATGTGCTCTTGTCCGACACGGTCGGTTTCATCCGCAAGTTACCGCACCGGCTGGTGGAGGCCTTCAAGGCGACGCTTGAGGAGGTCGTGCAGGCCGACTTGCTGGTGCACGTGGTCGATGTGAGTCATCCGAACGCGGAGGAGCAAATCCTGGCGGTGAACACGGTGCTCGCGGAATTGCACGCAGACGGAAAACCGACGCTGATGGTGTTCAACAAAATCGACCGTTTTGAAACCGACGGCCTCTGGCAAAATTATCTTGAGCGCTTCCCCAACGCCGTGGCGGTTTCGGCGAAGACGGGCGACGGTTTTCCGGCGCTGCTGGCGGCATTGGGCAGCCAGTTGCGGCCGATTCGCGAATTCGTGGAACTGGCGGTGCCCCACGAGGAGGCGGCCGTGATCGCGCGGCTGCACGCGGTGGCGCAAGTGGTCGAGCGCGATTATGAAGGGCCGACGGTCCGGATCAAGGCGCGCATCCCGCTGCATTTTCACGCGGAGTTCGCGCCGTACATCCTGCGGGAACTGCAGATGGCAAGCGTTTGAGGCAACCGGGAAGGCCATAGTTTCAGACGATCGCAGCCCCGACCAGAACTTCAGCGGACCGCGGCTGTGTCGTCCCGACCAGCCGCAGCACGTCGAAACGTAGAGGGCGCGCCCGCTCTGTCTCCAGCGTCGCTCAGTTCGAACTCACGCGGCTGCGGCTGGTCGGGACGACACAGCCGCGGTCCGGGGGCAGAAATTGTAAATGGTTCTTCCTGCCGTCCCCGGTGTCCCCTACGCTCCGGAGGTGATTACCTCCAGCAATCGGATCAAGGATCTGCCCAACCGCGAACGCCCCCGCGAACGTCTGGTGGAGCTGGGGGCCGACGCGCTTCGCCACGCGGAGTTGATTGCCATCCTGCTGCGCACCGGCCTGAAAGGGGTCTCCGCGATCCAAATCGGCGACCAGTTGGTCAAAAAATTTGGCACGCTCGACAATCTGGCCCGGGCCTCGCTCGACGACTTGCGCCAATTCAAGGGCATTGGGCGTGACAAGGCGGTGACGTTGCTCGCCGCGTTCGCGCTCGCGCGCAAGATGGCGCAGGAGCTGCGCGCGGAATCGCCGGTGCTGGACAACCCCGAGCGGATCGCCGACCTGTTGCGCGAAGAAAACCGGGTAAATGAGGTGGAGCAATTTCAGGTGCTGCTGCTCAACACCCGGCGGAAATTGATCCGCCTGGAGTGCATCACGCAGGGGACGCTGGACACCATTTTGGTGCATCCGCGCGAGGTGTTCAAGCTGGCTATCGCGGCGAATGCGGCCGCCGTGGTGCTGGTCCACAATCACCCCAGTGGCGACCCAACCCCGAGCGAGCAGGACATCAAAGTGACGCGCGATCTGATCCGCGCCGGGCAACTCCTGAAGATCGAGGTGCTCGACCATGTCATCCTGGGCCGGCGCACCGAGGAACGGCCCAAGGATTATGCCTCCCTTCGCGAGTTGGGCTATTTTTACGCGTGATTCAATTCCTGGTTTTCATCCGGGTTTCACTGGTGCTAATCTCCCGCCAACGAAATGATTCATCCCACCGCCATCATCCATTCCCAGGCGAAGCTGGATTCCACGGTGAGCGTGGGGCCGTACACGGTCATCGACGCCGACGTGGTGCTGGGCGCGCATTGTTTTGTTGGTCCGCATGCCTACCTCACGGGTCGCACCACGATTGGCGCGCACAACACCTTCCA
>JAYUBJ010000296.1:0-6083 GCA_043740915.1 Verrucomicrobiota bacterium | reverse complement strand
TGGCCGCCTGGTTAAGCAGGATTATGTGGAAGCGGTGAAATGGTGGCGCAAAGCCGCCGAGCAAAACATCGTGTCGGCGCAATGCAATCTGGGCTACTGCTACCAATTTGGCGTGGGCGGACCGCTGGATCGGGTGGAAGGTGTAAAGTGGATGCGCAGAGCTGCCGAACAAAATGACGCTCTAGCCCAATGCCTCCTGGGTGGCTGCTACAATAATGGCTTCGGCGTGGCGCTGGATCGGGTGGAAGCGATGAAGTGGTTTCGCAAGGCCGCCGATCAGGATTACAGTCCGGCTAATCACGCTCTGGGCACCCTCTTTGCCAATGGCGAAGGGGGGACGAAGGATGAGGTGGAGGCGTATGCGAGGTATGATTTGGCCGCAGCCAGCTTCTTCTCGGGAGCCACTGACCGTGATGCGTTGGCAAAAAAGATGTCCCCTGAACAAATCGCCGCGGGCAAAAAGTGCGCAAAGGAATTGCGGGGGCAAATTGAAGCCAAGCGCAAGAGCGGTGGCAAGTGAGCTTTCCCATCGAGCCGCCGTGGCGGCGAGGTTGCGCGCCGGGGACTCGCGTGCGCGTGGCGCGTGGAACAACCCGCAACGGTGTACTGGCCAAAAAGCATTCGAACAAGGGACGGCGTCCAATGCGCGCGCGAGTCCAAGCGTCCGAGCGCCGGGGGAGGACGTTGCAAAGAGGAGACGGCGCGAGAGCGACCGGCATCCGCGCGCGGGAGTTGGCATTCGCGAAGAAAGCGCGTTGGCCGGTTGCACGCCTCGAATTCTTCATTAGACCAGTATCCAACGAACCATGTTGTGCGGCCGTATCTGTTGGACGGACGGAGACGGGGCGGCGAGTCCGGCGCGGGGAAGGGGGCGGCTGCCCGTGGGCCTCGGGACGAGTTCGAGTAAGCCAAGACTTGGGCAAGCCTGGACCGTGGCGAAGTGGTAACACTAAACGAAAGAATTTACTGAACAGGTGATTCAGGAGCAGGCAGGAATGGGTTTGGTCGCGGAGGAACCTTTTCCAAAGGCGCGTCAGAGGGCCGTTATTGGCGTTATTATTCTGAATTTGATTCTGACTATGGAAACAATCGGATCAACAAAAGTGAATAAAACCCAATGTTTACAGGGTGTTAATGAAAGTGGCGGAGAGAGAGGGATTCGAACCCTCGGAACAGTTTCCCGTTCACAGGTTTAGCAAACCTGCGCTTTAGGCCACTCAGCCATCTCTCCTGCCGTGATCGAGGGCATTTTGGAAAATGCCGAATCCATGGCGCCCCGCTGGCGCCCCGAATCCGAACTCACCGTCGCGAGCACGCTTGCATTCCCAGCGCCGACCCGATTCGTAGGGATACTTTAGGCATGGACCAAAGACTGGCAAGTTGTTTTCCGGAAATCCAAATTGCGAATCGAAGCCAGGTCATGGAGGCGCGGGGAATAATTGCACCGAATGAATTCCGCAAGGAACGCGAGGCGCTGAGATTTATTTGGCTGCCAAAATTATTTCAAATGCGAACCGACAACTTATTCACAAGGCCGGTTCAGGCGCGTGTCCCGACTGATTCGTCAACGCAGGAGATGCAAAATCCACCTGATTTAATTGGTGATTTTTCGCACGTTAAATTTTCCGCATTTCGCCGATCGGTTGATAAGCTGTGCATAAGATTTTGTTGTCGGCGCGGATATTTTTGTTATACTGTTCACAGTTCATTGAAGGAGCTGAGGCGGTCGGTGATGGACGCAAGAAAGTTGCCGGACGACTCAAGGATAATCCCAAGCGACTGGAGAAAGGTCGAGCCAGGCTGGTTGGCACGGCCCCCCGTAGGACTGGATCGCAAGATTCGGGAGCGGAGGCAGGATTCACCAGTTCCTCTGGCGGCGTTCGCGCGCCGTCAGTAAACGCGAAAAAGGGACTGAGCGGCGAGGGGCGATTAGAAACCGTTCCGAGTCGAGTCAAGTAGCGTCGGCGGGTTTCGAGCTGGCGTGAATCGCAGTTACCCAGAGGGTAAATGGTTGCTACTGTGTGCGAGCACGGAGCGGGCGACTCTGGCGGTCTCCGAATGGAGGACTGCCAAACGAAAAGTGCCGAAAGGCGCCACAAAATGAGCGTTCGAGCCGGGAAGGAAACGGGACCTGGCAAGGCCTGTGAAAAACTTCCGAAACGCCGGCGATGTTACAAACGGCACCGCAGGCTTGTGAGCCAAATGCAACCTGAGAGATAAGAGGTCAGACCCGTGGCACGGGGCCAACGCACCGCCAAAAGCGGTGGCCGACCCCGTGCTAACTGGTCAAGACGCGAAGAGCGAGTCACAAATGTGTCTTGACTTGGTTGGCAGGCCGGTGGCGCAACCACCAGCCGAAGCGAGCTAAGAGGCCTCACTCAAAATTCAGCGCCGCGAGGCGTTGGACGGCCCTGCTATGAGGCCGCAGACTCCGCTTGCCGTGGAGAATGGCGTCGGGAAGCTGGCAGCCAATTTGGCGCCCAAAGTCAGCACGGGAAAGAGAGAGTGGCGAACTCCCATCCCCCATTTCGTCCTCGTTCGGTCGCAAGACCGGGCGGGGACTTTTGGTTATTACTTTTGTCACAAGAAAATACTTGCCGTCAAAAAACATTTCGCCAGAATCACCCGAAGAAACTAAACTCCACCAACCGATTATTCTTATGGGACGCATTTACAACGACATCGTCGAGACCGTCGGTCGCACCCCGCTCGTCCGGCTCAATAAAGTCACTGTCGGCCTGCACGCCACGATTCTCCTCAAGTGCGAGTTTTTCAATCCACTTGGCAGCGTGAAGGACCGCATCGGCATGGCCATGATCGAGGACGCCGAGCAGCGCGGCATCCTCAAGAAAGACACCATCATCATCGAGCCAACCAGCGGCAACACGGGCATCGCACTCGCATTCGTCGCTGCCGCCAGGGGCTACAAGATCATTCTCACGATGCCGGAGACGATGTCGCTCGAACGGCGCACCCTGCTCGCCATGCTCGGCGCCAAGCTGGTGCTGACGCCGGGCACCGAAGGCATGAAAGGGGCCATCGCCCGCGCTGAACAACTCGCCAAAGAGACGCCGAATGCCTGGATTCCGCAGCAGTTTGACAATCCCGCCAATCCGGAGATTCACAAAAAAACCACCGCGGTGGAAATCTGGGAAGACACCGACGGCCTGGTGGACATCTTTGTTTCCGCCGTGGGCACGGGCGGAACAATCACCGGCTGTTACGAATTCATTAAACCCAAGAGGCCGGGCTTCCAGGCCATCGCCGTGGAGCCGAAGGATTCGCCGGTCATTTCACAGACGCTTGCGGGCCAGGCGGTCAAGCCGGGTCCGCACAAGATTCAAGGCACCGGGGCGGGCTTTGTGCCAAAAAATCTGCACTTGAAGGACGAGAAAGGAAATCCACAAATCGTTGAGTGCATCCAAGTAACGAATGATGACTCCTTTGCCATGGCCCGGCGGCTGGCGAAAGAAGAGGGGATTCTGGTCGGCATTTCGACGGGTGCGAATGTCGTGGCAGCGATTGAAGTGGCGAAGCGTCCGGAGAACCAGGGCAAAATGATCGTGACCGTGGCTTGCTCGACCGGCGAACGCTATCTCAGCACCGCGCTGGCCGCCGAGGCCAAGGCGGAAGTCGGCGGATAAGGCAGTTCCGTCGTTTGGGACAAAAATAATAGTTGCCATGGGGTGGGTTTGGTTCTACACATTCCCCCGGTGCAGGTCTAATCGCGCGTCCCATTGGAATAGGTTCGGGCAGCGGTTCTCCCTAATGATTCAAAATTCATTGCGGTTTCCTGAAGTCAGCTTTTTGGGATGATCCCATTCAGTCACGTACATACACTATGAGCAAAGCAGTCAATTCAACGTCAATCGCACCGCCCACGCCGGAACGCGGCGCCGGCTATCTGGAGATTTCAGAAAAAGGCTTCGGTTTCCTCCGGTCCCCGGAGAACCGGTTCCAGCCCAAGCCGACGGACATTTTCGTCACGCCCGACACGATCAAGAAAAACTTCCTGCGCGAAGGCTGCCTGGTGGACGCCATGCTCCAACCGCCGCACCGCGGCAGCAGCCCGCAGTTGAAAGAGGTCGTCAATGTCAACGACATGCCGTTCGCCGACTACACCAAGTCGGTGCGGTTCGAAAACCTCACCAGCATTGACCCGATCGAGAAATATCAACTCGAAACCACGTCGGACGCACTCGAGACCCGGGTTATCGACCTCGTCACACCCATCGGCAAAGGCACGCGCGGCTTGATCGTCTCGCCGCCGCGCACGGGCAAGACCACCATTCTCAAGCAGATCGCCAACGCGATCACCACGAACCACCCCGAGGTGTTCGTGATGGTGCTGCTGATCGATGAACGCCCGGAGGAAGTGACCGATTTTCAACGCAGTGTGAAGGCCGAGGTGGTCGCCTCCTCGAACGACCAGGATCTCGAGACGCACGTCCGGCTTTCGCGTTTCATGATCGAGCGCTGCCGGCGCATGGTCGAGTGCGGCAAGGATGTTTTTGTGCTTCTCGATTCCATCACGCGCGTCGCCCGCGCCTACAACAGCGTGCATGGCGGCAGCGGCCGCACGATGTCCGGCGGCGTGGATGCCCGCGCGCTGGAAATCCCGCGGAAAATGTTCGCCTCGGCCCGCAAGATCGAGCACGGTGGCTCGCTCACCATTATCGCCACCGCGCTGGTGGACACCGGTTCGCGCATGGATGAATTGATTTTCCAGGAGTTCAAAGGCACCGGCAACATGGAACTCATCCTGGACCGCAAACTCTCCGACCGCCGGTTGTTTCCGGCCATCGACATTCCGAAAAGTGGAACCCGTAAAGAAGAAAAGCTTTTCCCGGCCAAGAATCTGGAAGCCATTCGCAAGCTTCGCCGCACGATGGTGGATCTGAATCCCGTCGAGGCGATGGAAACGCTCACCGCCGCGCTCAAGAAATTCAAGACCAACGACGATCTGCTCGCCAAGATGGCGTAAACTGGGCGCGGAAGCCGCACGGAGTTGGCGATGAAATCCACGGACAAAGAGAGAGGCGATCTGCCCCGCTCCCGTCCGCCGCTGGAACGGATGCTGCGGATCCACCAGGCCATCCAGGCCGGCGGTCATCCCAACGCCACCACGCTCGCGCTCGAACTGGAAGTCAGCACCAAGTCGATCCAGCGCGACCTGGAGTTCATGCGCGACCGGCTCAATCTGCCGCTCGAATACCGCCACGCGCCCAATGGCTATCATTACACCGAGGAGGTCAGTTCCTTTCCCACTCTGCAAATCACCGAGGGCGAACTCTTCGCGCTGCTCGTCGCCGAAAAGGCGTTGCAGCAATATCGCGGCACCCATTTCGAGAAGCCGCTGTTGAGCGCGTTCAAGAAAATGGCGGCGTCCCTGCCCGACACCGTGTCGTTGAACCTCGCTGAGTGGCAGCAGACCATTTCCTTCCGGACCAGCGCCGAGCCGGTGTTGAATCTTGAGATTTTTGACCTGCTGGCCAAGGCCACGGCGCGGCATCAGCAACTCGAGCTCGACTACCGCAAACCAGGCCGCGCGCAAAGCGAGCGCCGGCTCATCGATCCCTACCATCTCGCAAACATCAACGGCGAATGGTTTCTGTTCGCGTTCGATCATCTCCGCAAAGACATCCGCACGTTTGTCCCGGCCCGCATCCACGCGGCGCAGCCCACGGGCCGGACGTTCGTGCGCCCGCAGAAATTCTCGCTGGAGAAACGGCTGCGCGACAGCTTCGGCGTCCATTCCGGGCAGGGTGAATTTGAAGTTGTTCTGCGCTTCGACAACTTGGTCGCCGATTTCATCCGCGAGAAGCGCTGGCATCCCTCGCAGAGATTGCGCGAGCAGAAGGACGGCGGCGTGGAACTGCGGCTGAAACTTTCAAGCCTTGTCGAGATTCAACGGTGGGTCCTCGGCTGGGGCGGCAGCGTCCGCGTCATCCAACCACCGGAATTGAAACAAGCGGTCCAAGCGGCCGCCCGGCAAATCCTGGCGGCAACGGAGAGGTAGCGCCGCGCTCGGTTTTTTGTAGCCGCAACCTTCAGGTTGCGTGGGTGGATGAATGGTCCAAGGG
>JAYUBJ010000295.1:0-6100 GCA_043740915.1 Verrucomicrobiota bacterium | reverse complement strand
AAATAAATCATCTGCACCTGCCCGGCCATGCCTTCCTTTTCGAGCAGCGAGTTCATCACCAGCAAACTGTCGCCCGCGACGAGACGGTTGCTCCAATTATGCGCGTGCTTGTAAAATTCAATCGCCTCACGCAACGGCGGATTCTCCGTCTTCGAGCCAAAAAGGGAAAGCTGCTCGAAGTTGCTGCCGTTCTTTTTACGAACGGCTTCGATGATGGCGCGGGGGTCGATCCGTTCGTGAACGTGCAACGACACGGTCGGAATCTCAAAACTGGTGCGCTCTGCTTTTCCGGCCCACTGAAGCGTCGGGTCAAGGTGCGGGTCGTAGGCGTAGGTTTTTTTGCCCTCCGTGGCGTCGCTCTGGGCGTCCACGAGGCCGACCGGCGGATTGTTCGGGCGCGTCTTCCCCTTGTGGTCGTACTGCTCGACAGCCCGCTTCTTCACGGCGGCGGCTGATTGCCTCGTCTTGTCTTGTTTTGCCATAGCCAGACTCCCCACGCCCCAGCCCCCGACCTTGCCGGGCATGGAACGGATTGCGCGTTCAACGTAGCGACGCCCGGCTTGGCTGGCAATCGTGGAATGCTGCGTGGAACGCTGCAGCAGGGGTAGCGAAGTCCTGAAGCTGGAGCCAATGGCCGGGATTGAACCGGCGACCGACGGTTTACGAAACCGTTGCTCTACCACTGAGCTACATTGGCATTACCGTTTGAAAAACAAGCGTTTACACTTGATTTCCAAAGCAAAGGACTTTCAGAACGCGACGTCAAAGTGACAACTTCCACAACTTTCGCGTGCGCCCGGAAAGCCATCTAGGAATATCAAAAATGCAGGGAATGGAAATAAAAAACAACGAATCAATCGAAATTCTTTACGGCCCGACTTGTTCAGTTGCGGTGCTTGTCCAGAGTTGGATGCTATTTGCGACCCAAGGTGATCACCTTTTGCGTTGGATTGACCCAGAGCGATATTCAGGGAATATTCGGGCCAAATCCCTACGCTATGAATAATTCAAACGAGACGCTTTTCTTAGAGTATCAGTCGGGCCGTGAGCATTACTATACGATTATCGGAACGCCCGCCGCTGTGCGCCAGTTTGCAAGGTCACTATCAGATTCTTTGGCCGCATTACCAGCACCGCTTGATGGCGGTCGTGATTTCCCGCTGAAAGATTTGCAGATTGAGGATGCCAGCGGAAGCCGCGTGGAGACCTGGTTGAGCTTCCGCGTTGAACCATCAACAGACTGGTTTGAGACTCGCCGGAAGAAAAGCCGGCGATGGGATGTGCTGTTCACAGTCTTGCTTGGGCTCGTTCTCGTTTTCGCCATCATTGGATTTTTTAATGTGCTTGGCTGGGTTCTTACGAATGTTTTCAAAATTGTACCCAATGGTTGAAGACTTGGAACAATTAATTATGGTGAACCACTTCATTAAAACCCTCGTCTTGGCACTCCTTGTCCAGGCATTCGATCGGCCTCGCGGCTTTGGGGTGCCGCGCCCAAATCATCCTCCTCACCATTGAGCAACTCATCGAGTTCTTCGGGCTTCATCTTCTTGATTTTCGCCTCCATTGTCCGGCTATAAGCTCGGTCGTTTGGCTCCTGCCCGCGAAGTTGTGGGTAATGCTGAGCCCCCGGGAGAAAGGGCGCCACGCTCGCAGCGTCGGTGCAAAAACACACGCCCGTATTGGCCGGGCGAAGGGATCAACGCCCCTCTCGCCTTGGGGAGAGGCAAGGGGTGAGGGAGACGAGGCGCTATCTCACAAGCAAAACCAATGTTTCCTTTGGATGTCGAAATCAAGTTCCGCTTCCTGTCCCATTCCTAGTCGGAACCATGCAGCAGCGAATGGGGAGCGCGGCCCGCCCCGGGCGCACCCAACCGACGCTCTCGTCGGTTGGATTGGGCGTGCGGCGATTCACGAATCGGTGCGGTGCTCGAGAGCGCAACGGTTTCCCGCGAGGGCGCGGTAAACAGCGGGCGTGGGCGCCCGCGCTCCCCACTCCTTCTCCATCACAGCCCAGCTTTTTGGCTCAAAGACGGATCCTGCCCTCGAATACAAAATCCGCCGGACCGGTCAGCCGCACGTCGGTGAAACTCCCCTGCTCTTCCTGGAAACTGACCTCCAATGTGTCGCCGCCTTGCACCTGGACGCGGACCGGCGATTTGAACCCGTGTACGCGCGCGGAAATCAACGCCGCTGCCGACACGCCGGTGCCGCACGCCAGGGTCTCGCCTTCCACGCCGCGCTCATACGTGCGGACGCGTATGTGGTTCACGCCGAGCAATTGGACGAAATTTACGTTGGTGCCCTTGGGCGCGAAATGCGCGTGATACCGGATCTCGGCGCCGAGTTGATGAACCATCGCCTGATCGGCATCCGGCACAAACAATACCGCGTGCGGGACGCCCGTGTTGACCGAATGAATCGTCGCGGAACCGCTGGCCAAGGCGACTGTTTCGCCCAGACGCAGGCCGTTCGGCGGGGTCAAATTGACCGTGACGCGTTCGCCTTGAAAATTGGCGGTGATGATGCCCGCACCCGTTTCAAAAGTAGTCTTTCCATTCGTACCGGTGACGCGCTGGATGAAACGGGCGAAGCAACGCGCGCCGTTCCCGCACATGTCCGCGGTGCTGCCGTCGCTGTTGTAAAATTCCCAGGCCCAATCCGCCCGGCCCGACGCACAGGGAATCAGCAGGAAGAGCCCGTCCGCCCCGACGCCTTGCTGGCGATGGCACAAGCGGACGATCTGCTCGCGGGACAGCTTGAGATTTTGCGCCCGGTTGTCGAGGAGCACAAAGTCGTTGCCCGCACCGTTCATTTTCGTGAATTCCAAATTCATGGCGAGGGAACTTAGAACCCATCTCAGAAATAGGCAAGGGGGCGCGGGACTCTGGGCGCGGGACTCGGATGGCAAAGCGGAGCGTCGCAATCCAGCTCACGCGTTCTCCCTGCCCCAGCCTTCTCCCGCTGGGCGAGGGAGCCATGCGACCGCTGCTCAACCGCGCAGAGCATTGACACCTCAATGCGCTCAAAGAGCCAGCCGTCGGAACAACTTCGCTCTTGGCTCGAACTGCACGTCCTTATCCAGCGGAAAAATGGGCCGCGCACATTGCTTGTGGCCGAGGCTGCGAAGATTGGCGCTCGTCGAGCCGGGTGCGTCCACATCCACATAACGCGTTGCCCACGCTTTGAACATATGCGGTTCGCAATGCGGTGACTTCACCACCACCGCGCCGAAATGCCGTGGATCCAATCCGTGCGCGAGGAACAGCGCCCGGTCATAAAGACTCACGGCCCGGCTCGTGATGACGAGCGTGAAATTATCGGACTGCACCACTGCGGTGCGGCCCGCCTGCCAGAGTTCTCGCGTCGTCTCGCTATGGAACCAGCCATCGGAGAGCAACCGCACGCCGCCTTCAATGGCCAGCGGTTTGAATCGCTTTGGATCCAGCGCGCCACCGACCATCGTGCGCACGGGCCGGCCCACACCGGCCGCAAAGGCCGCTTCGACCGCACGCGGATCCACGATGGGAATTAACGCACTGCCTTTGTAACCGACTTCGAGTAACGCGCGCAAAATGACATTGCTGTCGCCTGAAGCGCCGGAACTGGTCGCATCCGCCGCGTCCACCAGCACAACCGTGCCGCTGCCAGAAAACGTAGCGCGAGCATCTTGCTCGCCCGGCTCGCGCTTCAGTGCGAGCGATGGGTATCCGTCGGCGATTTCGACAATGGGCGGGCAAGATGCCCGCCCTACCTTGCCAGCGCCGGCCCAGCACTCCACAGCGATGTGTGCCGCGTCCGCCAAGCTCGTCAACGGCACCTGCATTTTCGCGTGATGCTCCC
Organism: Verrucomicrobiota bacterium; assembly: GCA_043740915.1. Taxonomy (GTDB): domain Bacteria; phylum Verrucomicrobiota; class Verrucomicrobiia; order Limisphaerales; family JAYTXL01; genus JAYTXL01. The sequence continues at coordinate 2,257 of JAYUBJ010000295.1, read as the reverse complement.
AAAACAAATTCGCGATTCGCACCGCTTCACGCTCCGCCCGCACGGGATCATTGTCCGTCACGACGAAACTGTTCGAACACAGCGCCGGCACATCGGTGAAGGGATTGCCCCATATCATCGCCGCCGACAATCCGCCGGGACTTTGCTCGATGGCTTTCGCGGCGTTCACGGCATGACGGATCGAACCGGTTTCGGTGATCAATTCATCGCCGCGCACCAGCGCCGGCACGGAGACTTTCGCGGTCACGGGCCTGACCTTGCCCGCTACTATGCGCAGAAGTAATTTCGCTGCGCGCGCCCCCGTGCCAAAAAAGTCCACGTGAGGATACGTATGAAACGCCACCGCGGCATCGCTGTGTTCCAACATGCGATCGGTCAGTATGCCATGCAGGTCGAGCGAGATGACGATCGGCACGCGTTGGCCAAGGATCTTGCGCGCTTCTGCCAGCAAATAACCTTCCGGATCTCCCTCGCTTTGGGTCGCCATCGCTCCGTGCAGTGAAAAATAAACTCCGTCCACCGGCGGCGCGACTTTAAGGCTGGCGAGCAGTTCGCCAGCGATGCGTTGAAAATCCGCGTCCGCCAGCGTGCCGCCCGAGGTGATGAAATGCGCGCTATACGCCGGCACCGGTTCCACCCCCGACGTTGCATCGAACACACTCAACGCCCCGCCCACTTCGCTGCGCACGCGGCGATGGTACTGGAGAATCTCGTCCCCGCGACGAATGGTAAAATCACCGTAGCCACTCAGCACCGGATTGAACGTGGAGACTTCCTGTTTGCATTCTGCGATGAGGATTTTGGGCATGTTGAAATCAGGAGGAGATTGCTGGCTCCTTCGCAAAACTGGCACGCAGGTTGACACCGGAGCATGCACCGTAGCGCAGGCGTCCCCGCCTGCGAGTTCCGGCCGCGTCTCGCGGCCAGGCCCGGTCGACGGGGCGTGGACGCCCCGCGAACTCGCAGCCGAGGACGGCTGCGCTACACACGCGCGGGCGCGACGACCGGCACGCGGGGCGCATGCATCCCGTTAGCATAAAGCGTTCATCGACTCCCTACGGTTTGAAGCTTCCATTGCTCATCAAAGTAGCCCGCGCGCACCGGTTCCTCGGGGAATGTCGCCGTCCCTGGCTTCCACGATTCCGCGCCGGACGCGATGCGCATGACGGCCCAGTCGCCGAGCCGTGGGAACAGCAGGTAATTGAACGCCGCGAACTCCTGCTCGTGAAACGTATGACCACTGTTGACGACCAGATAATGTTGGCCCGCACCGGGCAGCGGATTGGGGCAAATAAATGCCGGCGCGTGGTCCCGTGACGAAACACGTTCACCCCCGAGTCGGAGCTCGTCGCGCGTCCACACAACCGGCAGCTTGGGAAGCGCCTTGCGAATCCAGGCGTTACTGCCCGGGTCGCCGAACAGAATGAGATTCTTCGTCCGCACATCAGCCTCCGTCACTTCGGTGTCGTTTTTCACCGGCAAGGTGCCGCGCATGTACCGCGACCATTCATAAGCGAAGCGGCGCAGATTCGCGTCGGCCCACGCGCCCACGATAGGGTTCCACGGTTGGCCGGTGCCGCGCACGCACAGGAACGGCGTGGTGAAGGCATCATCAATCGGCCCTTGCAACCCCGGGCGCTTGCCGCTGAGCAAGGTGGCATTGCGATGACCCGCAAACTTCCATTTACCCTTTTCCTGCGTGAATACAAGCGCGCTGTTCGTCTCGGCGGGCTTGCGTTTCGGTAGATGGATTTCCATGCCACCAATGCGCAATTTCACGCCCGGCAGCTCCAGCATCGGCGGATGAATGGCGAACTGCGTGATATTTTTTGCGAGGCTAACATCAATCGAGCCATCGTCCGAAACGTTCGCCACGATTTCCGCCCGCTCGTAATGTTCTTTCAAGGCCAACAGTTCTATCCAGTGACAGCGGCCATACTTCAAAGTCCACGTGACAAAACGCAATTGACGCGGCGCGTGGTCGAGCCCTTTCGCCGCGTATTCGCCAATGCGCCGCATTTGCTCGCGATGCGTCACCGGGTCGATCATGTGGCCGGTGCCCGGCGAAATAAGGTTCACCATTTGCAGGCCTTCCTGCTCCATGACCTCGCCCATGTGCACGTGCGATTGGAAAAAAACGTCCTTGTCGCCGATGGCACCGATAGCAGGTACGACGCCCGCATTCGCGGCGTAGTCAATCGAGTCGAGCATGTGCAGCCCGCGCTCCTGATGCGGCGGGAGCGGTCCGACTTTGATG
>JAYUBJ010000294.1:0-6105 GCA_043740915.1 Verrucomicrobiota bacterium | reverse complement strand
TCTCACTGAATTACTTGCAGAACATGCGGATTCCTCTAAACCGAATGACTTTCAGAACACCTTTAACCTCAACAACTAATAACTGGACACCACTGCGCTGCCGCGGGTCCCTACCGGGTTCAGGGGAAACCAGCCTCACAACGGCACCACCGCGAGCCACCCACTATCGCCAAACTTACCTTTGAATTTCTCAGCGAGATCCTCGGCGGCGGCCTGTCCGCGGATCAGCGCAAATGTGGTCGAGCCGCTCCCGGACATCAGCGTTGCCGCCGTGCCCTGCGCACGAAAAAATTCCTGATACAAGGCGAGCAACGGATATTTCGGAAGCGCGGGCGCTTCGAGGGAATTGTAAAACGCCGCGCCCGCCGCCGCGAGATCGTCGCCTTGCAAGCTCGTGACCAACTGCTGCGCCCGCCCCGGTTGGCCGTTCAAGGAGGCGGGATGTTTGGCGAGTTGCTGGTAGGCCCACGCAGTCGAGATGCCGAAACCGGGATGGACCAGCACGAGGAACGCGCCGCGCAACGCCGGGAAAAAATCCAACGGCTGAATGCGCTCGCCGCGCCCGGTAGCCAGGGCGGGATGGGTCTGCAAAAAGAATGGGATGTCCGAGCCTAGGGCGGCGGCGATCGGTTCCAATTGACCAGCGGACAACGGCTGACCGAATAGTTCATTCAGGCCAAGCAGGGTGACCGCCGCGTTGCCGCTACCACCGCCCAGACCGGCGGCGAGCGGAATCTTTTTTTCGAGATGAATGCGCGCGCCTGCCGTGATCCTGGCCGCCTGAAAAAAAGCGGCGGCGGCGCGGTGAACCAGATTGCCCGCATCGGCCGGCAGCGCGGGATGATCGCAGGTGAGTTGGATTCCGTGCGTCTGCCGCGCGAAACTCAAGCGGTCGCAAATCGCCACCGGCTGCATCACGGTCTCCAATTCGTGAAAACCGTCGGCGCGCCGGCCAAGGATGTTCAGCAGGAGGTTGATTTTGCAGGGCGAAGTGCGTTCGAGGCTCATCAAACAAAAAGGCGCCAACACCGGGATGTTGGCGCCAAATGCACGGCAGAAATCAATGGTCGAAAATATGAAAACGGCTGCCCGGGATGAACGGCGCAATATCGCCGCCGCTGAAACCCAAGGCGGTGTCCGTCGCAAAAATGCTGTCCGCCATGATCCCCGGCGCGTAGTTCTGGGGATACACCGGATTGACCGTCATGAAGTTCAAGGAGAACGTCTGGTCGCTGCGCAGCGGCCCGCCCATGTATAAGTCGGGCACACCCCGGTTTTTGGGCAGATACCAAGCATCATAGGTCGGTGTCGGGATGGCGAAGGTCACGACCTCGGTGACCCCGATCAAGGTCCGCATGAAGCTACGATTCATGCCTTGAAGAAAACCCGCGGAGTAGGCCACATCCGGCCCTTCCCAGATCGCGGTCTGTTCCATGGAACGGCGCAAATCCCCCATGCGCACGAACTCGGTCATGTTGTTGATTCCCCGTCCCAGTTTATGCGACGGGCCGGAGCAACCGGCACCCACCAACACCAGACCACACAACGTCGCCGAAAGAAAAGTGGCAATGCGCATAAGTGTTAAATTCAGAAGTCAGCCTAACGCGACTGGCTCGTTTGTAAAGCGATTTTCTCCAGCCTATGGATTCTCCTGCTCGGCCTTCTTTTTGTCGCGGCGCTCCCAATACCAGGCAATCCAGATCGTGATTTCGTAGAGCAGTTGCAACGGAACAAACATCGCCACCTGCGTGATCACCTCGGGCGTGGTCAGCAGCGCACCGAGGACCAGGTTGATCAGGATCATGTAACGGCGGAAGCCGGCGAGTTTCTTGTAATCCAGCAGGCCGATCTTCACCAGTGCCAGCAAGATCACTGGCATCTCGAAGCCCAACCCCATCCCGAGCATGAACTTGGTAACGAAGCCGAAGTAAGCCTCCGCGCGCCAGAACGGCATCTCCACGCCCATCCAAAGCGAGTATTGCTCGGCGGCACGGAGCGCCAGCGGCAAGATCAAGAAGTAGCACAAACTCACGCCCGCGATGAACAACAAGACGGCCGGCGTCAGTGCCTTGACGAAATACTTGCGCTCCCGCGGCCGCAGCGCGGGCAGCAGGAATTGAGTAATATAGTAAAACACAAAGGGCGCCGCGATCAATGCGCCGCCAAAGAACGCCAGATGCAGCGCGTTGAGGAACGGCGCGGCCGGATCCAGGTAAATTAACGGTTTGGCTTTGTTCTTCGGCACCTCGTTGGAGTTCGTCCGCTCCTTGATGGCTAGTATCTTGTTCGTGCCTAGATCCATCGCCACCAACTCGTATTCCACAAACCGGTTTGTGCCCAACACCAGGCCGGGAATTTGGTTGGTATTCATGCGGAAGTTGAGGAGTTCCTTCGGCCCAAACATCACCGAAACATATTGCCGCTTGTCCGTTGAAAGCAGCGCCGCCCGCTCCAGCGGCCAGGCGAGAATCTTCACCAGAAAATTCCCACCCATCAGGCAGACTACCATCGTGATGGCGATGACCGCCGCGCATTTGATGAGGAGCCAGCGAAAATCCTCGAGGTGTTCCAGGAACGTCTTTACCGGCCCGCCGCCCTCCTCGGGCGGTTCGAGGAGGGGGTCCTCGGGTTCAGTAGTCGAACTGCCGTACGGGATCATGCCCCCACCACCGGAATGATGCCCGCTGTCGCCATGGTAATGGCCGTGCTCGTCGTGGTGCGCACCTAACTCGTGGTAAGAATCGTGGTGCGGTTCGTGGTAAGGATCGGGCGCGGGCACGTCGGCGTGGACGGCCCCGGATTCGCCGGCGTGAACCTCCGTAACCGCAGGCTCCGAAGGAGTTTGGACTGCGGGCGAACTCTCAGTTTCTGTGGTGATTGGTGGCGGAACGGGAGGTTCAACAGCCGAAGCTTCTACCGGTGTTGGGGCCGGAGTTAAACTTTCCTCGCCGGACTTTGGCTCCGGGACGGCGGGCGGCGTTACCGATTCGGGGGGCTTGGGAGTCCCGCCTTCGTCCGGTTTTGGGGGGATCGCCTCATCGGGCTGGTTGGCCATGGGAGAACCCGCTGAGGATCAAATCAGGCCTTGGGGGCGGGTGATGGCGGCGGCATCGTGCTCGCGGACGGCGGGTTCTCTGCCAGCGGCGGCGTCGGTGGCCGGCGCGGCGGCTCTTCGTGCATTGCGCGTTCGAGTTCATTTTGCACATCGCCGGAGGCTTTCTTGAATTCCTTGATGCCCTGCCCCAAGCCTTTCATAAAGACAGGGATTTTGTTGGCGCCAAACAGAATCAATGCCACGACGGCAATCAAGATCATCTCGGTGCCACCCATGCCCAGCACTGCAAATATTGATGTGTTCATAAAAGTTCTCTTTCTACACCGAACCTAAGTCGGGGAAGTCCATTAGTAAAGCCCCAATCCCGACTTTCCGCGGCCACCTAGTTGGCCGCTGGTTTCGGCCTGAGGTCAATAAATTCGCCCCGGCGGTTCTTGGACCACGCCGGTTCGTCATGGCCTACCACGGCGGGACGATCCTCGCCATAAGTCCGGGTGTAAAGCCGTTCCCCGCTGACGCCAAGCTTAATGAGATACTCGCGCAACGCCAGCGCGCGGCGTTCGCCCAAAGCACGATTGTATTCCTCGGTGCCGCGCTCATCGCAATGCCCGTCGATCATCAGTTTGTGATCCAAATTGCTCTTCATGTAAACCGCCACTCCCTCAATCTTACTCCTCTCGGTCGCCCGCACCACCGCGCGGTCGTATTCAAAATAGGCGGTGTTCGGTTTGAATCTATCCGCGTCCGGAATCATGCCTTCGATCAACTTGCCGTCCGGAAGTTCGTTGTCCGTCGTGGTCCCAGTTTTGACTACGGGAGTTTCCGTTGGCACCGTTTTTCCGACTCCAGTATTATCGAGCGGATTCGGAGTAAATGGAGGGTCCACGATAGTCCCAGTCTTTTTGTCATAAAGCGAGGTGACGGTAGTGGGCCGATGCTTGCAACCCGTCGCCCCGACAGCCAAAACCAGTCCCAAAAGTACCGAATTAAATATAAGTGAACGTTTCATGTGCGTAATTAATTGATAGTGAATGATCGAAGGGAGGCGTTATCGGGCCCAACAAGGCTGCGAACAGCCCCCCAAAGTTTGAGCAATATCCTTGACTCGTTTTGTAGGCACGTCAAGTAAAGACAAGACGCGAACGTGATTTTTTCTGCGCGCAAACACCACGGTGCGCGAATTCGCCGCCCACGAAGGGTCTTCACCCGCCACCAGCACCTTCACTTCACCGCCCCCGGCCGGCACCACGCAAATCTCAAAGTTGCCTCGTTGCGTGGTGAAGACGATTTGTTTTCCGTCCGGCGACCAGTCCGGCTCCGTAGCGTTGCTGACCCCCGGGGTCGATAACCGGACCATCTTCCCGCCGTCCACAGGCACGGTCCACAGCGCGGAAACACCGCTTTCCCGCGATGAAAAACAAATCTTGAGTCCGTCCGGCGACCAGCACGGCGAGGACTCCTCGGCCTTGGTGTTGGTGAGTTGCTTGAGGTTTTTTCCGTCGGCGTCGCACACCCACACATCCGGGCTGCCGCCCTTGCTCAAGATCAGCGCAATGCGTGTCCCATCGGGCGAAACCGCGGCGCTGCTGTTCATCCCCGAATGGCCGGCGATCATCTGCCGCACACCGGACTTCAAGTCGTGGGAATAAACGCGCGGATACTCCATCGTCCCTTTGTAGGAGGTGTAATAGAGTTTGAAATGCCCCGGCACCCAGCACGGCGCGGCGACAATCGTGTTGTCTTCCGTGACCGCGATGGGGTTGTGGCCGTCGTAGTCGGAAATATAAATCTCGCTGTTTTTCCCAGTGTCGCGCTTGAAGGCGATTTTTGTCCGCGCCACGCCCGCTTTTTTTGTGATCGCCAGCACAATGTCATCCGCCAGCGTGTGGGCGAGGAAACGCGGCGCGTTGCCGGTATACGCCTTGGCCAGCAAGGAGGCCTTGCTGATGCGGTCGGTCACGCGGCACTCCACCTGGGTGGCGTTGGAACCGTTGATCAAATATTGCGCCCGCTCGGCGGGGACAATTTCGAAGCCGGCGATTTCCAGATCAAACTTGAGCGTGGTCTGCACGTCGCCCGTGAAGCCGTCGAGCGTGATGGGGATGGGTAGGATCTCGCCGCCGGCTTTGGGGATGACGATGGTCTCGGTTGCTTGCGCCAAAGAATTTTGGATGGCACCGAACATCAGTGTTGAGGTGAGCAGACTGGCGAGTAACAGAGATTTATTTTTCATCCGAGTAAACGTTTTGATTTGAGAACAAAGTCGATTTTAAAAGTCCGTTCCGCGTCCTTCGCTCCTTCGGGAAATGGCGCAACAAACTGGACACGTTTCAGGACACGGTCGATGGAATTATCCAGCACTACATTGCCGGAACGTTTGACGATCTCGGCGGAAACCACCTTGCCATTGCGGGCAATCGTGACTTTGACTTGCACGGTAGCGGAGTCGTCGGAACCATCCCCTGGAGCGATCCACGCTTCGTCATATTTTTGCTTCACGAATTGGGCGTAATCGACGAACGCCTCGGCACCTGGCCCGAATTGCTCGACACTGGTCCCGGAGGAAAGATTATTCTTGAGGTTGTTTAACGCGCTGTTCAAACGCGCCGTGTTTGCCATCTGGGCCTGGCGTTGTGCGGCTGCATATTCACGTTCTTCACGCTCCTGCTTCGCCTTTTCCTTCGCGGCATCGGCGCGGCGTTTGGCACCCTCGTCGTTGCGCACAACCATTTTCGTCGGATCAACCTCGATCTCCTTCTTCTTCTTGGTTGGCTTGGGGGTTGGCTCCAAGCCTTGGTCATTTTTGGGCTGCTCCTTGACGACTTCTGCCTTGTGGGCTTTCGGCGGAGCGGACTCTGGTTTGGTCGGTTTGACAGTTTCAGCTCTCTGCTTCGGCGGCGGAAGTGACTCAGTTTTTGCGACCGACGGCTGGGGCGCAGGGTTTGGATTGGGGGCGGGCGGCGCTGGCTTGACGTTCGGATTGCCACCGCCTTTGGTGAGGCCGTCAATTATTTTGGCGTCAATGAATTCCATCGGCGGCAGTTTATCCA
>JAYUBJ010000293.1:0-1802 GCA_043740915.1 Verrucomicrobiota bacterium | reverse complement strand
AATCCAAAATATGGGAGTATCGCCGTGGCTTTTATTAAGGTGCTGGTTGCCCCGTTGATGGCGACGGCATCTTTCAAAAGCATCGCCCAGCATGAGCATTGGCCGGAGTGGAAACTATTATTGGGGTTGTGGAGAAGCACCCCTACAGAATCATATCCATTTTGGACAAGATTCGTTTCATCTCGTCCAACAATTTTTCGATAATAGTAGAGCTTGCTGCTAAACGACATCGGGATGGCATTCCAATCCCAGCAACGTACCTGCAACGGTCTGATTAGTTCAAAAGTACGACTAAACGCCTGGTCTGCATCAATTGCCCCGGGATCTGAACAAGCGAGATGCACGGTGGTTTGATAGAGAGGGACAGTGGATGGTGGGTTGCCAATACACACATAGACTGGGTTCGCACTTTTTCCGGCAGACTGAAATGAGCCAGCCACGCCGGTAGCGATGACGACGAGTAGGAAAACGAAGAAGAGGAGTAACTAAACGATGACGAGGAACTTGGCATACCCGGATGGTTTCAGGAATCAGAAGCGAGCGCAACGGGCAATTTGTTACTTTTTCATTACACGATTTTTCCCGCCACAATTGTCGCCGTGGTTTTCCCTTTGAGCGCCCAGCCGTGGAAGGGATTATTGCGCGATTTGCTCGCCGTTTGCCCCGGCTCAAACCGCCATTCGCAGTCGGGATCGAACACGGTGACATCCGCGTCCGCGCCCACGCTCAACGTCCCTTTTCGCAGGTTGAGCAACCGCGCCGGTGCGACGGTGTATTTGGTGATCAACTCGGCCAAGCCCAGCCGCCGGGTGTGATATAACTGCATCAGCGAGAGCGAGAGTTCCGTCTCCAGACCGGTGATACCGAACGGCGCGTAATCGAACTCCACTTCCTTCTCGTAATCGCAATGCGGGGCGTGATCGCTGCACAGGATTTCAATCGTGCCATCCACCAGCCCTTCGAGGATCGCCGCCCGATCCGCTGCGGAGCGCAAGGGCGGGTTCATTTTGAAATTCGTGTCGTACACCGGCCACTGAGGACGATTATCGGCAACGGTGTCGAAACCAAAAATCCCCTTGCCGTCCTCCGCCCAAAATTTTTCGCTCCCGGCAATGGCGGCGTCGGTCAAAACAAAATGGTGCGGGCAGGCCTCGCCGGTGATGGGCACGCCGCGCTGTTTGGCCTCGCGCAGCAAGCGCACGCTGCCCGCCGTGCTCAAGTGCTGGCAGTGCACCCGCGCCCCGGTCAACTCCGCGAGCAAAATGTTCCGGGCGACGATGGCGTCCTCGCCTGCCGCCGGCCAGCCGCGCAACCCCAGCACCGTGCTCCAGTAGCCTTCGTGCATCACGCCATCCGACACGAGGGCGTAATCCTGACAATGATCCATGACCGGTAAATCAAACATTTTGGCGTATTCAAGCGCGCGCCGCATCAGCTCGTTGTTCTGCACACAATGGCCGTCATCCGTGATCGCGACCACTCCGGCCTGCTTCAGCGAACCGATCGGCGCGAGTTCTTCGCCCGCGATGCCTTTGGTGATTGCGCCGGTGACGTACAAATTCACGACGCCTTCGCGCGCCGCCTTTTCCCGGATGAGCGCGACTGTGCCGGAGTTGTCAATGGCGGGCGATGTGTTCGGCATGCACACAATGGAAGTGAACCCGCCGCGCGCCGCCGCCGCCGTGCCGGTGGCGATGGTTTCCTTGGCCGACTGGCCCGGCTCCCGCAAGTGCACATGCAGATCAATCAATCCCGGGCAAACCACCCTGCCCCGCACATCCAATCGCTGCGCTTCAGCCGGC
>JAYUBJ010000292.1:0-1802 GCA_043740915.1 Verrucomicrobiota bacterium | reverse complement strand
TGCCGGGACCAGCCGCGCCTGGCCAGCGCAAGGAAGCCCATGAACTCCCGCGCGGGCACGTTGGGATACGGCGGCCAAAAATCGTCCCGCAAATACGGAATCGGAATCGGCCGGCCGGAAATAATTTCCAACTGCACCGGCACCTGCGGGCATAATTCCGCAAAGCGTTTAAAATAGGCCGGCCAATCCACGCAGCCTTCACCCATGGCGGTCCATTGCAGCAGCGCGCCCTGGTCCGTGTCCCACAGCGCGGAATCCCGGATGCCGGTGGAGAGTGCGTAGGGTCCGAGGATTTCCAAGTTCCGCAGCGGTGGTTCCAGGGCCCAGGTCGCGTTTCCGGAGTCCATTGTCGCGCCCACGAAGTCCCGTCCCGCCGCTTCGATCAAGGTGACCAACTCTTCCGACCGCAGGTCGCCCGCGTGATTTTCGACGGCGATCTTGACCCCGGAATCCACGGCAAAACCGCGGACGTTTTTAAGCACTTGCACCGTTTCCGCAATGCGCGCCGTGATGCCGCCCGCACTCTGGCGATCGCCCACAATGCCGAGCACGCAACGGGCCACGGGCGAGCCGAGCGACTTGGCCACGCGGATGGTCAGCGTCAGTTGCTCCTCCGCCGTGCCGCGCTGGGGGTTAAACATGCTGGACGATGGACAAATGCTCAGCATGCCCACATGCAGCGCGATGCCCAGGGTGTCGGCCTGGGCCTTGATTTCCCGCAAATGCGCTTCGCTGTGGTTTTCGTAAACCTCGAGGTCGGACAGCAGCAGGGTGTCCACCTTGAGCGAGGCCGCGTAATCCAGCAGGCGCGGGGCTTTCCAACCCGAAGCGTTGAGGGAGTAATTATCGAAACCGAGTTTGAGTTTGGGCGGCATAAGAATTTTTTCTGGCGGTTCGCGATATCCAGGTGACGGCCCGAAGTTAGATCGCGGCCCCGCTGGTTGACGAGCGAATTCAGGTGCGAACGGAATTGGCGTTGCTTCCGCCCTTGTGTGCGCGTATAAAGCCTCCCGACCAAACTTATTACGCCGATCATGGTTTACACCAAGGAAACGCCCGCAGGAACTGCCCTTCGGTTCGCGGCACATCGCTTCATTCCGGCTTTCGGCCTGTTGTGGTTCTGGGCTGGGCTGACCGCGACGGCGCTCGCGGATCTGAAACAATTCGACGTCTTTCTGGGCTATGACGGGATTGTGCGCGAGGCCAACTGGTTCCCGGTCGCCTGTGAAATCAACAACGACGGCCCCGGTTTCAACGCCGTGTTTGAATTGACCAACGACCGCGGCGCGGGCGGACAAACCCGGCAGGTGGTGTTGGAATTGCCAAGCAACACGCACAAACGGTTTGTCATTCCGGTCTTCGCTTCCGGCGGACGCTACGGTTCGTGGACCGCCCGGCTGCTTGATGAACGCGGCAAGGTGCGCGCCGAAAAAACCAACCTGCGTGCCAAGGGAGACGTGGCCGCGGACAGCATCTTGCTGGGCGCCCTTTCCCGCACCTTCGCCGGCCTGCCGTCGCTCCCGGAGATCCGTTCCAAGCAGCAGCGCTCGGATTCGCAACCGTCCGTCGCCCGGATGGAGAGCTCCTACTTTCCGGACAATCCCATCGCCTTGGAAGGGCTTGATGCCCTTTATCTGAACTCAGAGAAGGCGCCGGATTTGAAAGTGAACCAGGTGAGCGCGCTCCTTGCCTGGCTGCACGGCGGCGGCCATTTGATCATCGGCGTGGAGCAACCCTCCGACATCAACGGCACTCCGTGGTTGCGCGCGCTGCTCCCGGTCGAATTCACCGGCGTGGCGCAG
>JAYUBJ010000291.1:0-1802 GCA_043740915.1 Verrucomicrobiota bacterium | reverse complement strand
AGCGGTTGCGGCACAACTGGCTGCTCTGGCTGCAACTCCTCCTGTTGATCTTCGTCATCCTCGCCCTGTCGCGGCCGTACTTCGCCGGCAAAACTGCGGGCGGCAATCTGTTCGTGCTCATTCTCGACGCTTCGGCCTCGATGCAGAGCACGGATGAATCGCCGTCCCGTTTTGAAAAGGCGCGCGCCGAAGCGCTCAAACTCGTGGACAGCCTGCATGACAACGACCAGATGATCGTCGTGCAAGCCGCGGCCAACACCGAGGTCAAACAATCGCCCACCAGCGAAAAATCTGCGCTGCGTCGGGCGATCGAAGGCTGCACCGTGGCCGATTCGCCGACGCGCCTGGTGGACGCGCTCAAGCTCGCGGAGTCTTCCACGCGCAACAATGACCGCGCCGAAATTCATCTCTTCAGCGACGGCGCGGTGCCGGACTTGAGCGAATTTGAAAACAAAGGTTTGCGACTGATATTCCACGGCGTCGGCCAGCGGGGGAATAATGTGGGCGTCATTTCGCTGGATGTCCGCGCCAACCCGGAGGACGCCACGCAACGCGCGATCTTCACCAGCGTGGGCAACTACTCGACCAACGCGGTGCAGACCGAACTGGAGTTGCGCTTCAACGATCAATTGCTCGAGACCCGGCCGCTGACGCTCGCGCCCCGCCAACCCTCGCCGCAAGTGTTCATTGCGCCCCAAACGCGGGATGGTGTGTTCACGGTGCGTCTCACCTCCAAGGATGATCTGGCGGTGGACAACCAGGCCTCCATCGTCAGTTTGTTGCCGCAGCCGGTGAAGGTGCTGCTCATCTCGCGGGGCAACCGATTTCTCGAGAAAGCGTTGCGGGCCGTGGCCAATGCGCAAGTCAGCGTGGCCACCGATCTGCTCGAACCGGCCCGGAACTTCGACCTGGTGGTGCTCGATGACGCGACGCCGACGGTCTGGCCGACTGGCAACGTGCTCGCCATCCACACGGCGAACACCAACTGGTTTGACGGCATGTCCCGGGCGGTCGCGCCGGTGATTGTCGATTGGAAGAGCACGCATCCGTTGTTGCGCTTCGCCAGTTTTGACAACGTCCAAATCAGCGAAAGCATTGCTGTCAAAACGCCGATCTGGGCGATGACGCTCGTCGATTCACAACAGACGCCGCTTATCGTTGCGGGTGAACTGGAGCGGCAGCGCATCGTGTGGGTGGGTTTCGACATCCTGCAAAGCACCTGGCCGCTGCGCATTTCCTTTCCGATCTTCATCGCCAATGCGCTCGACTGGTTGAATCCCGCCACGGCCAACGCCGCCCTGCTCACCGTCCGTTCCGGTGATCCATTTCGCGTCGGGCTGGCGGAGACAGTCACCAGCGCCCAAATCACTTCACCGGACGGCAAGGTGAAGCCCTTGCCGCTGGATGCGAACGCGCGCGAGATTGTTTTTGGGGACACGGCGAAGCAGGGGATCTACCGGTTGCGCGCCGGCACGAATGAAACTGTCTTTTGCGTCAACCTGATGGACGCGGCGGAGAGCGACACGACGCCGCGAGAAGTGTTGCAATTGGGCAAGTATGGCAAAGTGACGGCCACGACCACGCGCCGGGCGAACCTGGAAATCTGGCGCTGGATCGCGCTCGCCGGACTGTTCGTGCTGCTGTTCGAATGGTGGTGGTATCACCGGAGGACGGTGTAGGGATTTATGATTTACGATTTACGATTTACGATGGCGGTCGACTTTAGTCTGGACTCCTTTCTTGGTAGGAGACGAGGTGACGAGTCGCAATTTTCCACGGCTTTTGAAGTGTAAGTTTCGATG
>JAYUBJ010000290.1:0-6142 GCA_043740915.1 Verrucomicrobiota bacterium | reverse complement strand
TGGCCCGCGAGCGGGGCTGGGCGTTGCGGGAACTGACCCGCAGCCGGCATTCGCTGGAAGACATCTTCATGCATGTCACCCGGGCGGAAAAGGAGGAGGAGATTTAATGCAACCCTTCTGGACGCTGGTGCGCCGGGAACTCGGCGCTTTTTTCGTCTCGCTCACCGGCTACACGATCATCGCTTCGGTCCAGTTGCTGGTCGCGCTGGGTTTTGTCATTTTGCTGGCAGATTTGAATGGCAAGCCCTTCGACGCGCCGTTCACCGAGGCGTTCTTCAACAACGGCCTGTTCTGGCTGATCCTCCTGCTGGTCGCCCCCGTGATCACCATGCGGTCGTTTGCCCTCGAAAAATTCTCCGGCACCTACGAAACACTGATGACCACGCCGGTGAGCGATGTGCAGGTGGTGCTGGCGAAATTCACCGGTGCGCTGCTGTTTTTTCTGGCGACGTGGCTGCCCTTGCTGGCTTATCCCTCTCTGCTCAGCCGCTATTCGGTGGATCTGGCGCAGGTGGAAACCGGCACGATCACCAGCACGTTTCTGGGCATCTCGCTGTTCGGCGGACTGTATATGGCGCTCGGTTGTTTCGCCTCGGCGCTGACGCGCAGCCAGATCATCGCCGCGATGAACACGCTGGTGCTGGGCCTGGGGCTTTTTCTCCTCAGCTTTCTCTCGGTGCTGCTGCCGCCGCAACCGGGCTGGCAGACGAAGCTGCTCGCCCACCTGTCCATGATCGAGCACATGCGGGATTTCAGCCGCGGCATCGTGGACACGCGGCATGTGGTCTTTTACGTGAGCTTCACGATTTTTTTTCTGTTTCTAACTTTGAAGGTGGTGGAAAGCCGCCGGTGGAAATGACATGACCTCCGCTCCGCCACCCTCACCCAGTTTTTCCGCCGGCCGCAAATGGAGCACCGTCCTCAACGTGGTGGTGTCCACGCTGGCGATGTTCGCGCTGGTGGTGATGGTGAACTACCTCGGCGCGCGCCATTTCATCCGCGCCTCGTGGAAGGATGAAACCCCTTTCAAACTCTCCCCGCTCACGCTCCAGGTGCTCAAGTCCCTGACCAACCAGGTGCACGTGGTGGTGTTTTTCGATCCGGAAGAGCCGCTCTACAGCCCGGTGGCGGAGTTGCTCAATGAATACAAGCTGGCCAGCCCGAAGATTTCCGTGGAAACGGTCAACTACGTCATCGATCCGGGCAAAGCCAGCACGATCATCGAAAAGTACAAGCTGCCACGTTCGGCCAAGGACATCGTGATCTTCGAGTGCAACGGCAAGACCGAGGTCGTGCAGCAAGGCAACCTCACGGAGCTGGATCTTTCCCAGTTGTTGAGCGGCAAGAGCCGCGAGGTGAAACGCAAGGCGTTCTTGGGCGAGCGCTTTTTCACCTCCAAGATTGTCAGTGTCACCACGGCCAAAAAACCGAAGGCGTATTTTCTGCTGGGCCACGGCGAGCACGACCCGACCGACAACACCCAGAACGACGGCTACGGCAAGTTCGCCGCGTTGCTTCAGGAGAACAACATCGAACTGAGCCGGTGCGTCCTGTTTGGCACCAACGAGATGCCGGCCGATTGCCAGTTGTTGATGATCCCCGGGCCACTGAAGACCCTGGAGCCCGAGGAACAAGCCCGGCTGGAAAAGTATTTGAACCAGGGCGGCCGGATGCTGATCCTGCTCCGTTACCTTTCGCGCTCCGGCCTGGAACCGATGTTGGCAAAATGGGGCGTGGCCGTGGAAGACAATGTCGTCATCGATGAGGATCATAGCGGCGAACGAGACGTGCTGGTGTCGGGGTATAGCGGGCATCCGATTGTTAAAACGATCGCCCAGAGCAAAACTTACATCCGCCTCATTCTCCCGCGTTCGGTCGGCAAACTGCCGGACGCCTCGCAAAATGCGGATGTGGCGCAGGTGGTCGAACTCGCGACCACATGCCCGCAAGGCGAGGCGGTGACCGACATCCGCAAAGGGGTCATTCGTCCCAATCCCGCGAAGGACCGCCGGGGCGCCATCCCGTTGATGGTCGCGGTGGAAAAGGGGCGCATCAAAGGGGTCAACCTCGACCAGGGTTCCACGCGGATGGTTGTGGTCGGCGACTCCTATTTTTTGGATAATCAATTGCTCGACCAGGTCGCCAACAGCGATTTCGCCTGGCTGGCGGTGGACTGGCTGCTCGACCGCTCGTATGTGCTCGGCGCCATCGGCCCGCGTGCCATCAAGCAATACAAGATCACCATGACCCACTCCCAGATGTTCTCCGTCCGCTGGATTTTGCTCGGTGCCGTGCCCGGCGCGATCCTGCTGCTCGGCGTGCTGGTCTGGTTTCGCCGCCGCTTTTAAGCTGATGAACCCCAAACATACCCGCGTGCTGGTGGCCCTGGCCCTGGGCCTGTTTGCGTTTATCTATTTCTACGAGCGCCATCTCGACGACGAAAAAGATCGCGCCGTGGTCGCCCCCAAACTTTTCCCTGACCTGTCCGTCGCCAAAGTCACCCGCATTGAATACAGCGTCGGCCTGCAAACCCTCCGCGCCGAACGCATCAACGACGTCTGGACCCTGACGGCGCCGATCAACTATCCGGCGCAACAAACGAGCATCGCCGCTTTCCTGAACGCCTGCCGGCAATTGACGACGTATTCCACCATTCCGGCCACGGTGCTGGCGAGCCAGCCACGGGGTCTCGCAGACTATGGTTTGCAACCCCCAGCCGCCCGTTTGATCTTGCAACTCGGCGGCGAGCGGCTGGAACTCAAGGTGGGCAAACGCACGCCGGTCGGCGATCAGCTTTACCTGCAACTCGGGGAGGTGAACCAGGTGCAGGTTGCCGACGCCAGTTTTTTGAACCTGCTGCCGCAAACGATCTATGAATGGCGCGACACCGCGTTGTTGTCGTTGAGCGGCGTGCCGTTCAACCGGCTCGAGGTGCGCTCGGGGGTGCGTGGTTTTGAGGTGCAGCGCGACCAGCCCAACCAGCCGTGGCGCCTGACCAAGCCGATGCAGACGCGCGCGGACAATCCCAAGCTCAATTACCTGATCCAGCAATTCCAAACCTGGCGCGTGCCGCAATTTGAGACCGACGACCCGCGCGTGGATCTCGAGCCGTATGGTTTGCAGCCGCCCGAGGCGGAATTGACTTTCGGACAGGGCACCAACGATTTGATCCGCGTGCAGTTCGGCAACAGCCCGACCAATAATCCAGCGCATGTCTACGCCCGCCGCCTGAGCCAGACCAACATTGTCCTCGTGCCGCGCGAATGGCTGGAAATGCTGCGCGCGCCATTCACCGAATTCCGCGACCGCCGGCTGCTCGCCTTTACGCCGGACACGGTGAACCGGATCGAGGTGCAGAGCAGTGACCCCTTCACCCTGATCCGGCAGACCAACCAGGTCTGGCGCGTGGTTGAACCGTTTGGTTTTGCCGCCGATCCCGCGCTGGTCAATGAATTCATGGTCACGCTCAGCCGACTGGAAGTGGTGGAGCGCGACGGCTTCGTCAAGGACGTCGTCACGCCCGCCGACTTTGCCAACTACGGCCTGGCCCCGCCCGCCGGCCAGTATGCGTTGCTCGCGAGCCCGACCAACTCGGGCGTCCCCCCCACGAACCAGGTGCTCGCGCAAATCGCGCTGGGCAGCAATTTCCAACTGGATAAAGTCCTCGTCCGACGTGAAGGGGAAGACTCGGTCTATGCCGTGGCGCGCGGGGAAATTGAGCGGCTCCCCAAGTCCGCGTTCGAGTTGCGCGACCGGCGGCTCTGGAATTTTGCCGCGACGAATGTCAGCCGCATCAGCATCAGCCAGGAGGGACGCACCCGGAATCTGTTCCGCGACGCGAAGCAGAAATGGGAATTCGCGCCCGATTCCCAAGGCATCCTCAACGACGTTTCGCTGGAAGAAACCCTGCATCGTCTCGGCCAGTTGCGCGTGGAGGAGTGGGTCGCGCGCGGCGCGGACAAGCTGGCCGCGTACGGCCTCACCGAAACCGCGCACAAGATTTCGCTGACCCTCGGCACCGGCGAGAAGCCGGAGGTGTTGAGCCTGGAATTCGGCCGTTTGTCGCCCACCCGCCAGCCATACGCCGCCGTGCTGCTCGAGGGCCAGCCCGTGGTTTTCAAATTTCCGCAGGCCTTGTATGCGGATGTGCTGCGGGATTTGGTCGCGCCGCCGCGCAACCGCCAGTGACCTATGGCCAAGCTGGACAAGCAACGGCTGTGGCGAATCCTGCGGCGCGGTTTTCGCTGGTGCCGGATCGTTTTCCTGCTGCTGATCCTTCTGGGTGTGGGCGTGTTCATTTATTTGAACAAGGTCGGCCTGCCCAATTTCCTCAAGACTCGTCTGCTCGCTGAACTGCGCTCCCACGGCTTGGAACTGGAATTCCAGCGCCTGCACCTCAACTGGTATCAAAGCATCCTCGCCGAGGGCGTCCGGATCCGTGCCACCGGGCAGACCAACGGCCCGCAACTGCAACTCAAGGAAATCCAGCTCCGACTGAACTTCGACGCGCTCAAGCAAGGGCGCGTGCAAGTCGATTCTCTGCTGCTGACCCAGGGTCGGCTGGAATTGCCGCTCACCTCCAGCCATGCGTCCGCGCTGCCGCTGGCCATCGAGGGCATCCAGACCGAACTGCACTTCCGACCCGGCGACTTGTGGGAACTCGACCAGTTTCAAGCGCAGTGTCTGGGCGCCAACCTGCATCTGGCGGGAACCGTGACCAATGCCGGATTTCTTCGCCAATTGTCAGTGACGCGCGGCACCAACCAACCGGCGCTGGCGTGGCAAAACCCGGTGCGCGAACTGCGCGAGTGGGCCGGTAAGCTCCAGTTCCAAACGCCGCCGGATATTTTTCTCACCGTCAACGGCGACGCGCGTGACACCAACAGTTTCACTGCGGATCTAAAAATCGACGCCGGCCGGGCCAGCACGCCATGGGGCGAACTGGAAAAACTCCTGCTCACCTCCCGGTTCCAGACCAACGGCCTGATCCAGGCCGATCTCAAGGCTTCGCTCGACCATCTCAAGACCGAATGGGGCCAGGCCGGCCACGCGCGCCTCTCGCTCCGCGCCACGCAGTCAGTGACCAACCCGATTCCGCTGCACGCCGACTGGGAGGTGCAGTTGCGCGACGCCCAAACGCGCTGGGGGAAAGCGGCCCAACTGCACATCAGCGGAAAATCCGTCCGCCAAACCAACGATCCGGTTTCCCTGAAGACCGGGCTGAAACTGTTCGCCGCCAACGTGCAGACCGAAAAGTGGGGGCGCAGCGACACCGTACGGCTTGACGGAACCATGACGCATGCGCCGACCAACTTCATTCCTTCGGCAGCGGAGTACGACCTGACCTTGGGCCGGCCGCAAACGCCGTGGGGCAAGTCCGGGCGCGCGCAACTTTCCGGCCGCTTTGAAAACGCGGGTGCCGGGTTTCGCGCCCAGGCCGACGCCGGCTGGGCGGGCTGGGCGCAATTGGAACCGTTCCGCCTGGATTGGGAATGCCGGCTGACCCAGTTGGAGGCCACCATGACAGCCGGGGAAATCGCGGCGGAGAAAATATTCTTCTCCGGCCGGTGGCGCGCGCCGACCCTCATCATCCCCGATTTCACCGCGGAACTCTACGGTGGTCATGCGGACGGGGCGCTCCAGCTCGAGGTGGCCACGCGCGCGCTCGTGCTGAACAGTTCCCTGGATTTTGATCCGCACCAGATCGGCCACCTGTTCGGCACCAACAGCCAGCACTGGCTCAAGCAATTCACCTGGCAAGCGCCGCCCAAGGTCAATCTGGCGGCCCGGCTCGTCGTGCCGGCGTGGACCAAAGCCCAGCCGGAACTCTGGACCGAAGCATGGAGCGCGGCCTCGCTGGAAGGCGACGTGAAGCTCGGCCCCTGCGGCTGGCGCGAACTCGCTCTAATCTCATTGGAAACCCCGTTCGCGTACTCAAACTCGGTCTGGCGACTGGCCAAACTGGCGATCCAACGGCCTGAAGGTCCGACCGATTTAAGCTTCACCACGGATTTGGCGAGCCATGATTTTCACGCCGCCTTCCGCACGCGGGTGGATCCACAAGTGGTGAAGCCTTTTTTGGAAGGAGAGGAAGCGCTCAAGGTTTATGAGCTTTTCAGTTTCACCAGCCCGCCCGCGTTGG
>JAYUBJ010000289.1:0-1805 GCA_043740915.1 Verrucomicrobiota bacterium | reverse complement strand
CACGGAACGCGATCAACTCCTGGAAGTCGTCGTCACCCCGATCATCGATGCCGCTTCCCGCCAGACGCTGGCCGCGCTGGTCATCGGGGTCCCGGTCGGGGACCTGGGCGGAAATGATTTGAAACAGATCAGCCAGATTCGCAGCGGCATTTTCCTGGACAATCAAATCCACTCCCAAACGATCCCCAAGGAAATCCAAGCTGAACTGACGCAGCGTCTGAAGGAGGAAATCAAGGTGCACCCGGAGCCACGCGATGACTTTGTCATCTCCATGGCCGGCAAACCGTATCAGGTGTTTTACAAACCGCTCAATCCCAACTCGCCCTTCCCCATCGCCCATCATATCGGCCTTTATTCGCTGGAAAAAGTCCGCCATGGTGAGAGCGATCTGCGTCTGAGCATCCTCGGCTTCAGCGCCCTCGCTTTGGTCGGCGCGCTCGCGGTCAGCTTGTTGTTGTCCCATGGTCTGGCCGCCCCGCTGCGCGAATTGGTGGTGGCCACCACGGAAATCAAAAAAGGCAACTTCACCGTCAAGGTGCCCGTGCGCAGCCGCGTGGACTTCGGCCACCTCGCCCTCGCTTTCAACGAAATGACCGCCGACCTCGCGTTGAAGGAAAAATACCGCAACGTCCTCAACATGGTGGCCGACAAGGATGTCGCCCAGCGCCTCATGTCGGGCGACGTCGCGCTCGGCGGCGAGGTGCGCGAGATCAGCGTTCTCTTCTGTGACATCCGCGGCTTCACCGCGCTGACGCAAAACATGCCGCCCGCCGAGGTGATTCACCTGTTGAATGAACACATGACGGCTCTGACCCGCGTCGTTTATGAACACCACGGCGTGGTGGACAAGTTCGTGGGTGATCTCATCATGGCCATCTTCGGCGCCCCCAAGAGTTACGGCAATGACGCCTTTAACGCCGCCCGGTGCGCCCTGCGGATGATTGAGGAACGGCAAAAATTGAACCTGACTTCGCGCCATAAAATCGAAATGGGCATCGGCATCGCCACCGGCCAGGCCATCGCGGGTTGCATGGGCTCGAGCGACCGCTTGAATTACACGGTGCTTGGCGAGCGGGTCAACCTCGCCTCGCGGTTGTGCGGCCAGGCCGGGCGCATGGAAGTGGTCATCGGCGAAACCACCCGCGAAAAACTGGGCGGCCTGATCGCAGCGGAACCGCTGCCCGATTTGCTGCTCAAAGGCTTCGCGCAAGCGGTGAAGGCGTACAAACTCACTGAAGTGCATCCGCAGCCGACCTCGTCATGAAAAAAATACTTCCCGGTCTGATCCTCGGCGCGGCGCTCGCTTTCACCACGCGCACCGCGCATGCCCAAACGGAGTGGCTCAGCAAACTGGACGAATCGCTCTTCGTGCAGTCGCCCGGCGGATTCTTCCGCACCGACCTGAGCGGGTTGCTCGACCTGGAGGGCTATTACCTTGACCAGCGCCCGCCCGGTCTGATCTTCGGCAACGGCGATGCGTTCTTCAATCCGCGCCTCTCGCTGTTTCTCGACACGCACCTCGGCCCGCATTTTTACAGCCTCGTACAGGCGCGCGTGGACCGCGGTTTTGATCCGCGCGCCGCCCGGCGCTCGGCGCGGTTTGACGAATATTTGCTCCGCTACACGCCCTTCCACGACGCGCGGCTGAATCTGCAAGTCGGCAACTTCGCCACCCTGATCGGCAACTGGGTGCCGCGCCATGATTCCTGGAACAACCCTTTCATCACCGCGCCCGTGCCGTACGAAAATGTCACCATCGTCACCGATGGCGTGGCGCCGGGCACGTCCGCCGGCTTTCTCGCGCG
>JAYUBJ010000288.1:0-6149 GCA_043740915.1 Verrucomicrobiota bacterium | reverse complement strand
AAAGCACGGTCAGTCCGCACCGACTATTCTCCGCCCGCTTTGAGGATTTGCGTGTTCGCGGAACCGCCGCTGACAAAGTTTAGCAACACCCCTTTTTTCAAATCGGCACCCCTAAGGGCATCACGATACTGCTTCACTGACGCGACACTCTTGCGGTTGATTTCCGTGATGATGTCTCCAGGTTGAATGAACTTGCGCGCCGCCGGGCTGTCCGGTTCCACCGCCGTGACCAACAAGCCGTCCGCCAACTCCAGGCCGTTCTCCTTCGCTAGTTCTTTCGTCAACGGCCTGACGGTGAGCCCCAGATCCTCAGGTTGACTCTCCGTCGGGCTGGGGCTCCTATTGCTCGCGGTCACGGTCCGGTCCCACTCCTCGGGCTTGATTCTTACCTTGAGCGTTTTGCCGTCGCGACTGACCTCCAGCGTCAATGGCGCCCCAATGGTTTTGGAGCGGACCTCGTCCTTTAATTGCTGTGCGGTCGCGACCGGTCGCCCTTCGACGGACGTAATCACGTCGGCGGTTCTCAATTCAGACTTCGCCGCCGGGCTGCCCTGTTCGATGCGGCTCACGAACACGCCTTCGCTCACACCTTTGACCACATTTCTTACGTCCGGATCCTCCCTCAACCCGATGATCGCAATGCCCAAGCGCGCCCGGGTGAACCTGCCGTCGGAGATCAGCTTGTCGGAAACCTCCTTCGCCAGATTGCTGGGCACGGCAAAGCCCACGCCCCGGTTCATCCCGCGGATCAGGGTGTTGATGCCGATGACTTCGCCATCGATGTTCACCAGCGGGCCGCCGCTGTTGCCGGGATTGATGCTGGCGTCCGTTTGGATGAAGTCCTGGTCCGCCATGCTGTTCATTCCCTGCCGGGGAAGGATCGCTGAGCGGCCTTTTGCGCTGACGTGGCCGAAGGTCACGCTGTAGTCCAGACTGAATGGGGCCCCGATCGCGATGGCGAATTCGCCCACGCGCGTCTTGTTGGAATCAGCCAGTTTGGCCACCGGCAAACCTTTGACGCTCTTATCGATGATCTTGATGACGGCCACATCGGACTGGGCATCGACCCCACGCACCTCGGCGTCATACTCGCGTCCGTCCTTGAAACGCACCTTGATTCTCTCCGCGCCATCCACCACGTGGCGGTTGGTCAGGATGTAACCGTCCTCGCGGATGATCACGCCGGAACCTTGGCCGTTGAGTTCCGGCTCGCTCGGGGCGCGTTGCTTGCGCCCTTTTTCCTGCTCGCGCCTCTTTTGCATTTCCTTTTGCATTTCCTCCTCCAACTGCCGCCGAAACTCGCGGGGGATGTAATCAAAGAAGGGGTTTTCGTTGTCTTCCAAGCTGTCAATACTTTGCTTCTGTGCCACCCGGATAATGACGACGGACGGGGAGACTTTTTCCGCCACCTCAATGAAGGCGTTGTTCAGTTGTCGGGCGACGTCCAGCGAGGATGACGGTGCGGCCGCCTGGAGGGATCGCGGCAGGGCGGGCAGGACGAGGCAACCGGCGAGCGCCAGCAAACAGAGTGATTTATGGGTTCGGTTCATAATCGTTAAATGTATTTCCTAGTTGGAGCGGCGCCGCCGAAAAACGTTCAATTCTTGTTGGTCTGCGTTTTTTATTACGCGCATTGACTTGGCGGGAATCGACCGATAACGTTTTAGCACTCGAATGATTTGAGTCACCATGCTTGAAGCTTTAAGACAACTGCTGATCCTCCAGGAACGCGACCGCAAGATCCTGCGCACCCGCGCCGAGCTTGCCAGCATCGGTCCGCAAGACCAACTGCTGCACGGCAAGGCCTCGGGCGCCCAGGCCGCGCTGGATGCGGCCAAGCTGCGGACCAAACAAATCGAGACCGAACGGAAAAAATTGGAACTGGAGGTGGAGGCCAAAAAGCTGCAGATCGAAAAATATTCACTGCAACAATTTCAAACCAAAAAGAACGAGGAATACCGCGCGCTGGCCCATGAAATCGAGCTGTGCAAGGAAGTCATCTCCAAGCTGGAGGATGGCCAGCTCGAATGGATGGAGCAGGCGGATGCGGCGCAAAAGGAATTGGTGGCCGCCACCAAGGTTGCGCAGGAGTTGAAAAAGAACACCGACGCGCAACTGGCGGATCTGACCGCACGCGCCGGCAATCTACAGGCGGAACTGGCCGGATTGGAAGCGGATCGGGACAAACTGACGGCGGATGTGGATGAGGACGCGCTCGCCCGCTACGAGCGACTGCTCCACCATCGGGGCGAAAATGTGGTTGTCGGCATCGAGCACGGTGTGTGCGGCGGCTGCCACATGAAATTGACAACCCAGGCCATTGTTTCGTGCCAGGGCAACCGCGAAATCGTCGGCTGCCCGAATTGCGGCCGCATCCTCTATTACACCCGCGACATGGAACTGGCCGTCGCGGACTGAGTTTTTCCGCGTTCGTCTTTCCCAACGGCATCTGTCCCCGAAGTAAGCCGCAGCGGACCGCGGCTGATCCCGCACGGCACGGGACACAGCCGCGGTTCGGCACCACCATCTTCCAACCCGGCTCGGACAAACCCGGCTCGGACTGCTTGCCATCCCGCCTATGGTGGTATAGCTTGCGCCGTTCTTTGATTTTGGAAGGGCGGAGAATCGCTTCCGTCCCGCCTCGGCGGGACGGGGGAGGAAAGTCCGAACTCCGCAGGGCGCGATGCCGCGTAACTTTTCGTTTCGGCGAGGAGATACACGCGGGCGGAAAGTGGCGACGCTTTTCGACGGATAGTGCCACAGAAAATTAGACCGCCAGCGCCGGTGTTGCGCCCCGGGGAAACCAGGGGAGGCTACGGTGCGGGTAAGGGTGAAAAGGTGGGGTAAGAGCCCACCGCTCCAAGCGCAAGCGCGGAGGCACGGAAAACCCCATCGGGTGCAAGGCCAAATAGGAAACCGAGGCGCTGCCCGCGCCGTGGCGCAAGCCAGGTTTCGGGTACTGGCTGCTCAGACAAATGATTCTCTCCGCCCGCAAGGGCGCAGACAAAAATCGGCTTACAGCCCTTCCAAAATCAGGAACCTTGCTCCCCAGCGGTGGAAAACCCGCGCCCTCACTTCACCGCCGCCGCGCTCCTCTCCAATACCACCGGCGCGCTGAGGATCCCGCACCGGCTGACCGCGGAAAGGGCGATGACTTCCAGCGCTCCCGGGCCGCTCGTTTTGAGGGTGTGCCACGCCTGCGCACCGGGTAGAATCTCCACCTCCCATTTGCCGCCCGCCTTGAATTGCACCAGCCACAACCAGGGCGCGGCCCGGCCCGCCGGTTCCCATTTTAGTTTCATGGCGCCCGCCCCCGACTCGACCGTCAATTTCGGTTTGCCGGGCGCTTGGCTGTCCAGCCAGGGCGAAGCGGGCACCAGTGCGGGCGACGCATAGAGCTCCTTCCGCAACAAGTCGCCAATCCCTTCGCGGTTTTGCCGCAACGGCTTCATGCTCCAATGAATGTTCCCGGTCGCGCCGGATTGCTTGCGCGTCTGCCGGATTTCGCCGGCGATTTCCGCCGCGCGATATTTTTCACCGATATTGCTGGTGGCAATGCCCGGCCACAGGTGGCGCTGTTTTTCATTCTGTCGGCTCCACCACTTGAGCAACACGGGGAAGCTCTGGGCCTTGGATTCGATCGGCCAGTAGAGTTGCGGCGCCAGATAATCCACCCAGCCGTTCGCCAGCCATTTGCGCGAATCGGCGTAGAGTTTTTCATACGCGTCGAGCCCCTTGATCTGGTCGGGATGGCCCGGCCGCCAGATCCCAAACGGGCTGATGCCAAATTTCACCCACGGCTTGGCGGCGTGGATTTCCTGGTGCAGCCGTTGAATGAATTGATTGATGTTGTCGCGTCGCCAGTCGTCACGGTTTAACTTGCCGCCGGCACTGCGATAACGCTGCCAGCCCGGCTCGTCGGGAAAGTCCACCGCCGTTCCCGCCGCGTCCTTCTCCGGGTAAGGGTAAAAATAGTCGTCCAAATGCACCCCATCGATCGCGTAACGGTTGACGACATCGAGGATGACTTTCAACGCGTGTTCCTGCACCGCTTGCTCGCCCGGATCGAGCCAGAGTTGTTTGCCATACCTCCGCACGAGGTTGGGCTGGGTCCGGCTGATGTGATCGGCGCTGGCCGCGGACTTGCCGGTCGAATGGCGCGCGCGATACGGATTGAACCAAGCATGCAGTTCCAGCCCGCGTTGATGAGCGGCCGCCACGGCGAAGGCGAGCGGGTCGTAGAAAGGTTCCGGCGCCCGGCCCATCAGGCCGGTGAGATATTCCGACCACGGCTCGAGTTTCGAGGCATACAAGGCATCGCACGCGGGGCGGACCTGCAGGAGGATGGCGTTCAACTTGAGTTGAGCTGCGCGGTCGAGGAGGGCGAGGAGTTCCGCCTTCTGGGCCGCGGTGCTCAACCCCGGCTGGCTCGGCCAGTCGATGTTGGCTACCGAGGCAACCCAGGCGCCGCGAAACTCCCGAGTCGGAATTGGCGGCTGAACCTTTGAAGGAACGAATGGGGTGGCCGCAACCAATGAGAGGGTGCTCGCGACCAACCACACACTTCCCCAAGCCGCCGCTTCGAAATTCATAAACGCATTTCGTCCGGGTAATTTTCCGGCGTAGTGGATACCAGATGGACCCAAACCAAAAGGCAAAAGTGCGCCACGGAATCGCGGGGGCGTATTTGGATATTGCTTCGCAGGCAACCAGAGCGGACCGCGGCTGTGTCCCGCCCATCCGGGATCAGCCGCGGCACGTGGAATAGGCCGGACGCATCGGGTATTCTACGATGGCTCGTTTGACCACGCTGCTGCGGCTGATCCCGCCCGGCGCGGGACACCGCCGCGGTCCGGGGGCCATGCGCGGAGGCACCATCGAATTGCGGCTTGCGCCCCGGTTTTGCTCAATTAACCTTAAGGTGTGTCCTTGACTGACCGAGAATTCTTCATGCTGGCCGTATTCCTCTACGGCCTGAGCGTGGTGTACTCCGTGTTTCTCTGGCGGAGGGGGTTTCGCCAGGACAACCGGGTAAACTACTGCCTGCTGCTGCTGGCGATGGGCCTGCACACCGTCGCCATGTTCAAGCGCGGCCTCTCCCTCTCCAGTTGCCCGGTCAACAATCTCTACGAGATGACGACGTTTATTTCGTGGACGATTGTGGCGGCGTATCTGGTGCTCGGCGTCTGGACGCGGCTGCGGTTTCTCGGCGCGTTTGCGTCGCCAATGTTGTTTGCCCTGGGAGTGTTCGCCTTGATGCCGAAGCTCGATGTGCATGGCCCCAAACCGGACTTCAGCGGCGGCGCCGTCAGTCTGCATGCGGCGTTGATTCTGCTCTCGTACGGCGCCTTCGGCCTGAGTTCGGTGGCGGGCTTGATGTATCTGAGCCAGGAGCACGACCTCAAGTTCCACAAACTGCGCGCCATTCTTTCACTGTTGCCGCCCATTCAACGGCTCGAATTGGTCATTGGCCGACTCCTGCTCGTGGGTTTTGTTTTGCTCACGGCCGGCCTCGCAGTGGGCGCCGTCTGGATCCCGTCGCCACCGGGAGTGCACTACCTCAGTGACTGGAAGGTGCTCTGGTCGATCTTTGTCTGGGTGCTCTACCTCGTGCTGCTGCTGCTGCATTGGCGTTTCGCCCAGAATGGTCGCCGTTTTGCCTGGGGCGCGGTCGGCGGCTTTGCGTTCATCCTGCTCACGTTCTGGGGATCCTACCTTTTGTCGAATATTCATAATCCCTCGTAGCCATGCCCGTCGTTGCCATCGGCCTCAGCCACCACACCGCACCCGTGACGGTGCGGGAGCGGTTTGCCTTGACCGACGCCGCAGGGTTGGAGGTCCTCCAAAAACTGCGTGGCTCCGGCCTGGCGGACGAAGCCGTGATTCTTTCCACGTGCAATCGGGTGGAAATTTATGCGGCCACCAACACGGATCCCCGCCAGGCACTCCCGGCGTTGCAACAATTCCTGCTCGACCAGCACAACTATCGCGAGCCGCTCAACGGTGAAATCTACACGCTCGCCGAACCCCAAAGCATCGAACACCTCTTCAAAGTTGCCAGCGGCCTCGACTCGATGGTGCTGGGCGAAACGGAAATTCTGGGTCAACTCAAGAAAGCCTACGACCTCGCCCTCCAGCACAAGCACACC
>JAYUBJ010000287.1:0-1809 GCA_043740915.1 Verrucomicrobiota bacterium | reverse complement strand
CTTCACGTCGAAGAACCAGAGCTACAGCCTTAAATACGAAGTCAACGGCGAGGCGCGCAACGTGAACTACACGCTCAACGACGACAAGTCGGTGAAGTTCGACTTCGTGAATGGTCGTGGCCAGGTGAAGTCGGAAACGTATTCGCCGCGCCAGCGCGGCCCCGGCGGTGGTGACGGTGGCGACCGCCCGCCCGGCGACCCGAAGGGCAAAGGCGGCCCCGGCGGCCCGCGTCCTGAAAGTGATCGCAAGGGCGGCCGTCCCGGTGGCCGCGCCGATGCGCGACCGGCCCGCAACGAGGGCGATTCTCCTGCTGCTCCGCTCCTTCTCAATCCGAAGCGCAGCGGAAACTTTGTCCTCCACTGTTCCGTCGTCGCCGAGGACGGCGCGTTGCCGGCGGAGTTCACTGGCGACGGCGCGGGCGTGGCTCCGCCGCTCGAGTGGAATGGCGCGCCCGCGAGCACGAGGAGTTACGCTCTCGTCATGGATCACCTCGCGCCGGGCAGTGAGATGAAGTGTTATTGGACGATGTGGGACATCCCTGCGAACGTCACGAACCTGCCGAAAAACGCGCAGAGTATCGGGAAGCTCGGCCCCGGCTTCAAGGGTGCGCTGGGCTACGAGCCGCCGCATTCGCAGGGGCCCGGCCTGAAGACCTACACGCTCACCGTCTATGCCCTCGCTGGGTTGAGGTTTGAAACGGTGCTTCGGTGCCGCATTCACCGCAAGTACTGGGATGCCGCGAACCCACCGTATAAAGGCGGAATCTCAAGCATCAAACAGTCCAAATGTCTGTCGTGCCAGGATTTTGTCGCGGCACGTAAACAAATTGCACGGCTTCGGTGTCTCTCCTTGTAGAAGCTGTGGTGGAGACATGACCCTTTTAGTCCAAATGATCGCTGAGACCGATCAACGACAGCCGTTCCCGCCGGGTTCTGGCGGGACTCCCGGCGATCCGGTGGCGCGCAGAATTCCATTCTTTGGGCGCGTGGATTGGTTGAGTTTTGCGCTCGCGGCCTCGCTGACGCTCGCGGTCTATCGCTTCACGTTGGCGCCGGACGTCACGCTGGGATCTTCGGGTACTTTCTGCGTTGGCGCGGTGTATGCCGGGGTGCCCCACCCGCCGGGTTACCCGGTGTGGACGCTCTACGCTTGGCTTTTCACCGAATTCCTGCCGGTCTCAAATACCGCCTGGCGGGTCGGCGTGGCCTCGGCGGTGGCGGGCGCGTTGGCGTGTGGGGTAGTGGCGTTGATGGTGTCGCGTGCGGGGGCGGCAGTCGCGCAAGTTGCCTTCCCGCGGACGCCGATGACCGAGCCGGATGCGAATACTTTGCGGATCGTGTGCGGTGCAGTGGCAGGGATGGGGCTGGGCTTCGACGGTGCGTTTTGGCGCGAGGCGGTGGTGGCGGGGCCTTGGACGCTGAGTTTGCTGTTGTTCTCCTTGGTGCTGTGTTTCTTGACGCGCTGGTGTTTCGAGCCCGGACGCCACCGCTTCCTTTATCTCGCGTGTTTTTTCTATGGACTGACGGTGACGAACAGCTATGCGTTGATTCCGGCGGCGCTGGGTCTGCCGGTCTTTGTGCTGGTAAATCGTCCGCGCGGGCTGGTGGCAATGGGGAAATTCGCCGCGAAAGGGGCCGCAATGTTTCTGCTCGGGACGTCCGCGTTTCTCTACCTGCCAATCGCCTCCATGACGAACCCGCCGGTCAATTGGGGCTACGCGCGAATGGCCGAGGGATTTATCCACACCCTGGAGCGCGGCCAATTTGAGCGCGTGTACCCGACCGAGAGTCTCGCGCAATATTTGGATC
>JAYUBJ010000286.1:0-1810 GCA_043740915.1 Verrucomicrobiota bacterium | reverse complement strand
GAGGGTGAATTGCCGGCCGCGCGCGGTCAACACGGCTCGCTGGGTCACCAGCGCATCAGCCGGAAAAGAACTGCGGCCGAGGGGCAAATTGCGGACTGACGGCGGCGAGACACAGCCAGCCGCCAGCAACAGCCCCAGCAACGAAAAAAGCTTACGGCGCATTGGCCAGGGCCGCCTTGATCGCGGCGATGTCCAAGGGCTTCACTTGATCAAACGTGCCGGACGGGAACTTTAGGTCATGCCGTTCCCCGCGAAAAACGATGCGCGTCAAATCGCCGCTGGGTTCATTCAGCACAATTTCTTGGGTCGCCGAAAAGTCCGATTGCAACTTTACCTCGAGCGACGACAGCATCGAGCGCATCGATTCGTCTTTCGGCACGAGGGTCACCACCGTCCCCTTGCCGATGGCCAACGAGATCGTGAAGTCGCTCCCGAGTGCATCGAGCTTGCCTTGATTCATCAGCGTCATTTGCTCCATCACGCGCTTGAGCATTTGCGGGAATCCGACTCTTAGTTTCTGCCACCCGCCGTCGGTGCGCTCGAATTGCGCGACGGATTTGTGATTCCCCAAAAGAATGGATTGATACGGTAGGGTGGTCTCCCAGCGAATTTGATCGGGGCGGGCAATTAACATTACGCCTTCGCTGGTCAATGGTTCGGTGAATAATTTCAACCGTCGCTCCTGCGTGAACTCCAGATAAACCGAGGTGACGGACGACATCTTCCGCTGCAGGTCTTGCAACACCGGGCGTGGATCGGTCACGGGTTGCAACGCGGATTCTTCGCCGACCGCAAACCGCGCAGTGGCAATCAGCAGGACTCCGATGCCAAATAACCTTCTCATTTTAAAATCCGATCCAGTCGCACAACTTTATAGTCGTTTTCTCTAAGTTTAGCCAACAACAATTTTACCGTCGCCACTAGACGCTCGGCCGGAATGTTACCGTCGTGCAGCAAAATGATCGCACCCGGCGCCAGCCGCCGGCTAATGCGTTCGACGATCCGCTCCGGCTCCTGCAATAGGGTGTCCAGTCCGCCCGCGCTCCAGCCCACCACCGTCAAGTTGAGCAATCGCGCCACGCGAAATACTCGGGGATTCGACAAGCCGATCGGCGGACGAAACCAGCGCGGTGCAATTCCCGTGGCTTGCTCGATGACCGCTTGCGTCTGCGCCAAATCTGCCCGCAACCGGGCGACGGAAAAAAGGTTGGTCAGATTACTGTGCGCAAAGGAATGATTTTCCAGCAAATGCCCTTCGCCCACGATCCGCGCCGCCAATTCGGGATCGACCGCCACCCGATGGCCGATGCAGAAAAACGCCACCTCCACGCCGAACTCCCGCAAGACCTCCAGCAAGGCCGGGGTCGAACCCGCATCCGGCCCGTCGTCAAACGTCAGCGCCACCCAACGCCGCGAGCGGGCGCCACGACAAACGAAGGGCCCGAAAAAACTCAACTGCGGAATCGCCGCACCCAGCCCGATCAGGATCAACACTGCCACCACCACCATCCCGAACATCACCACGTGGCCGAATCCCAGCGCCAGCATACCGAGTGGTGCCGCAATCAGAGCCACGATGTGAAAGCGAGTCATGGCTGGACCAAACAAATCGCCTTGGCCCCGCGCTGGGACAGCGTGTAGAGCAACACGCCGCGATGGCCCTGGCGCACGAGCTCCACCGCCATCGAGAATCCGAAGGCCGACGCGGTGTGAAACTCTCCGCATCGTTGCTTGTAAGTTTGGTGTTCCAACTTCCGTCCGGCACGCGCGGACACCGCAGCCACGGCGAGCGCATAGCTGGCATCCAGCG
>JAYUBJ010000285.1:0-6178 GCA_043740915.1 Verrucomicrobiota bacterium | reverse complement strand
CCTGGGTGGCACGGGCTACCAGCCCGTCCCGCTGGGCTACCAGCCCAGCGGAATGGGAGGGAGCGTTCTTCTGCAAATCAACATTGGATTGCAAAGCGGGCGTCGTCCCCGTTCCGTCGGGCTGGTAGCCCGACGGAACAGGCTGGTAGCCTGTGCTACCCTTGCCTGTGCTACCCTTGCCTGTGCTACCCTTGCCTGTGCTACCCGCGGCGTGAGGCAGCGTGCTGCCGTACTTCTTCCCGCTCATTTTCTCGAGCGTGTCGAAGATCGGGCGGAAGATGTCGGTTTCGTAGTTCGAGATTTTCGCGTTCGCAAAGTCGGTGAAGTTCTTCGTCCCCTGGATGATCGAGGTCACGCGCTCGAAACCCATGCCGGTATCGACGTGCTGGGCGGGCAACGGCGAAAATGTGCCATCCGGATTCGCATTGAACTGAATGAATACAAGATTCCAGATCTCAATGCAGCGGGCGTCGCCTCGATTGACTAGTGAGCCTTGGGTGTCACCGGCGGGCGTGAGGTCCACGTGGAGTTCGGAGCACGGGCCGCACGGGCCGGTCTCGCCCATCATCCAAAAATTGTCTTTCTTGTTGCCGTTGACAATATGGACGGCGGGGTCGAGACCGACGGAACGAAATTTCTCCGCCCAGAAATTCCACGCGTCCTGATCGAATTCGCTCGGATCGTTCTGCGATTTGTCCGGGTTATAAACCGTGGCGTAGAGGCGCTGCGGCGGGAATTTCCAAATGCCCACCACGAGTTCCCAGGCCCAGTCGATGGCCTCGCGCTTGAAGTAATCGCCGAAGGACCAGTTGCCGAGCATCTCGAAGAACGTGTGGTGATAAGTATCAAGGCCGACATCATCGAGGTCGTTGTGTTTGCCGCCGGCGCGGATGCATTTCTGGGTGTCGGCGGCGCGGCCGGGCGTGTAGGGGCACTGGGTCTGGCCGAGAAAGATGGGCACGAACTGGTTCATGCCGGCATTCGTGAAC
Organism: Verrucomicrobiota bacterium; assembly: GCA_043740915.1. Taxonomy (GTDB): domain Bacteria; phylum Verrucomicrobiota; class Verrucomicrobiia; order Limisphaerales; family JAYTXL01; genus JAYTXL01. The sequence continues at coordinate 5,189 of JAYUBJ010000285.1, read as the reverse complement.
AGGAGATTTGGCGAATCGGGCAGGAGCGGACTCGAGGGCACGAGGGTGTGCTGCTTCGACTTGAAGAAGTCGAGGAACGACTGGCGGATTTGGGTGCTGGTAAGCATTCGTTAAATCATTAAATCGCAAACGCTGGTTACAAAATCAGGCGCGGAGAATAGTCAGAAGGCCAGGGCAAGGCGAGTGAAGATTTGGTGGGGGGACGCATCTCCGTGCATCCCGAAGTTGTTGGTAAACCTGAAAAACGGAAAATCCCGGTCGAAGCGGGTTGGGAGCACCAACAAAATTGGGATGCACCGGTCCAGGGAAGGAGTGAACCACGAATGCACACGAATTGACACGAATGGGACGAGCAGGGACGGGCCTTGAATGCGTGGTCGACAACCGCCGATTGGCTGGTGTTTCGCGGATCACCCCATAGTCCCGTCGACTCCGGTCATCATTCGTTCCTATTCGTGTTCATTCGTGGTTGGACAGAATCGTTCCGACTCAGTTCTCCTTGCTGGTGTGGGTTCCGCTGGAGGTCGCACCCGGATTGGCCACGGTCAACGGGGCACCAGGAAAAGCGGCTCCGTTCCGAATCCAATCCACAATGATCATGATTTCTTCGTTGGTGAGCGGTTGTCTGCCCGACGGCGGCATGACATCGTCGTGGTCGGGTGGCAGGAGAATCAGTCGCACCAGGTGACTTTCCATTGGGTCATGGGGTTTGATCGCGACCTTGCCGCTCTCGCCACCTTTGAGCGCGAGTTCAGGCTGGTCGAGACGGTAGTCGCTCTTCTGTTTTTCCGCGCCGTGGCAGCTATAGCACTTCATTGCGAAGATCGGCTGCACCTTCTCCGTGTAAAGGCGTTGATTTTCGTCCAGCACGGCTGCGGCGACGGCGGTGTTCGGGACGGGGTCGTCTTGCACCAGATCGCGTACGAATTTGGGGGCATTCTCAACGAGGTATTTGGATCCGTGCGTGAGATTGCCGCCCAGATGGCCGGCGATGACGACCAGGGTAATGGTTGCCGTCAGCAAAAAACGGTAGCCAAGAATCCAGCCGCGCACGGCTTCATGGCGGAACGCCAGTTTTTGGAGCACCAGGGTGGCCAGCGTGAAGCCCGGAACCGCCAGGCCGAAAACGCGATGCACGCTGAGCGCGTGGGTTTCGTAGCCACCGGTGCCGCCGCGCAAGATTCCAAAAGCAGCCGAGATGACGCCGGTAAGGAGGCTGAGCCACAGGACAAGCACCGTCACCCGCCGGATTTCGATGCCGGGTCGGCGGAGGCCGTAGATTTCAAGGATGAAGGCCATGGTCAGAAAACCGATGGGGAAATGCAGCACGACCGCGTGGAAGGGTGCCAGAAAGGGCCGCCATTGAAAGATGCTGTGGCCGGCACCGGCAGGTGGGTTGGCGGCGAGGGCGGGCAGGATCGACCCCAAAACCAGAATACAGAAAAGCAGAATTCTGGCCCACGGGCTTGAACTGATGCGTTTGCAAACGGTCATGGTTTGCTTTCTTGGTGTGAAATTGGATGAATGCACGACCGTTTGCTCAGAGCCGCCAGGAACTCGGCAGGTCGCTCTTCGTGTCGAGAAGAATCTCCAGAACCGCCCTGCGCGCAGCGGCGGAAAGACTCTGATAATCCGGTAAGGTGTCTTCACCGGAAAGGATTTCCCAGAGTCGGCGATAGAAATGTTTCCGCGCGGCGGCCGGAAGGGCCTCGAAGGCAGTCGAGTAAATCATGAAGCTGCACGGGAATTTGAACAACCGCGTCTGCAAATCGAACTGGCGCAGCGAACGGCCTTGTTTGTCCCTCGGGACTTGCTGCTCGAACCAGTGGGTGAAGTCACTCGTGCCACTCACGGGGGCGGTCAGTTTGGCTTCGTCCAAAAAGAGCAGGTACTTGAGGGCCGCTTCCACCGCTGGATAGGCGGGACGCAGACTCTTGCTGGATTGGATAGCGTTGTTGGCGTCGTAGGCCAGGCGGGTGAGCAGCGTTTGCATATGCGCCTGATGTTCGAGCACCATCAACGCCACGAGATCGCTACCACTGTCCGGATACTTGCTGACGTCCAGAAACGGCTTGAGGTCGGTGATGTTCGCATTAAACGTCGGGTCTTTTTCGTGATGGGCGATGGCTTGGGCGCCAAAAAGATTGCCGCGATGGGTCTGCGCACCGTGATGGCCCGTCACGTAATATCCGCCCCACCGCTCGGCCAAGGGCGTGCGATGGGTCACCATGATGCCGCTCAGCACATCCACGTCGCCGTCGTCCTTGGTGAGAAACGAACGGACGAGCAATCCCGGCACATCGAGGGTCTTGGAGGAGGCGTGACATTCGAGGCATCGATTGTCCCGCACGAGGCGGGGCTTGGCGGATTCCTTTTGGTCGAGGGTATAGAACACCACGCCGAGCCTGGGGTCGGCTGCGGCCAGCTCGATCAGTTCAGCGGACGGAACGTAGGCGACACTGACACGATCATTGTAATACAGGGCGCGCGGGTTGTGCGGGGAAATGAGGGCTTTGTTGGGTGAAGTTTTCGAGGCGATCAGGAGTTGCGAGGAACTGGACACGTTCAACTCGCCCAGCAACGAAAGCAAATAACCGTGGCGGGGTTCGTGAACCAGCCGGGTTTCACCCCGCTCCAGGCGCTGTTGCAACGCCGCAATCGCGCCCGAGGCCTCGGTCGACTTGTAGGCGTTCATCCCTTCATCGAAGACCGGGCGTGCCCCGGCATCGGCCGCGTGGCTTGCAGGTGGCGCCGTGACGCACGCGAGCCAGAACATCGAGCCCACAGCAAAGCGTCGAAGGACCGGCTTGCGCCGCATCAGTCCAAGCACGAACACGAGATGGAATTTGTCGTTCAAAGCTGCGACAACATCACCATCCGCGCACGAATCGTCTTTACGGCATTTGGCAAAGGCTGAACGTTTCTTGGCTTGCGACCGCCAAGACCCGGGTTGCGCAGGCGAACGCGCGAAGGAGTCTGCACCGATTTTCCCGCCGCTCAGCGTTCTTTAGCCAAGGAAGCGCAGATCAGTTCCTTGTCATGATTCCTTTTCTCACACTCTTGCCGATCAAACAATGGTAGGTTGCTTCAGCCTGGCGCAGTCGAGGAATGACTGGCGGATTGGGCGATGCAAATGTTACAAAGTCGTCATCGACAAAAGCCGGGAAATAGTCGAGTATCGATAAAAACCGAAAGTACATGAGAACCGGAAAAGAACTCGTATTGGCGACCCGACCTTTCGCGGTGGATTCTGCGGCGAAGAGCTGGTGGTCCGTGCTCTCGACGGCCGTGCTGCTGGCGGGTTCGCTGGGCGGCACGCTCTGGGGCTTTCATCTGGTCGGCAAGCTGGTCTGCAGTGTTCTCTCCGGGTTGCTGATCCTGCGTTTTTTTGTAATTTACCACGATCAACAACACCACGCGATCCTGCCCAAATCCCGTCTGGCCGAGTGGTTGATGCGAATCTTCGGCATCCTCGTGCTCAGCCCCAGCAGCATCTGGCGGAGTTCGCACAACTACCATCACAAGCACAATTCGAAGCTCCGCAGTTCGCACATCGGCTCGTTTCCCATCATGACCCGGGCCGAGTTTTTGAAGTCCTCCAAGGGCACGCGCCGGCATTACCTGTTCATGCGCCATCCGTTGACGATCCTGTTCGGATATGTTTTCGCGTTCTTGTTTGGGATGTGCCTCTATCCCTTCTTCAATAATCCGCGGGCGCATTGGGATTGCCTGCTGGCTTTTGTTCTGCATGTCGTGATCGCGGTGACGATCACCTATTTCTTTGGCGTGCCGGCGCTGCTAATGACCCAAATCCTGCCGCACTTCATCGCCTGCGCCATCGGAACCTATCTGTTCTACGCCCAACACAATTTCCCCGGCGTGTCGTTCTTCGACCGGGCGGGCTGGGCCTACGAAAAGGCGGCGCTGGAATCCTCGAGCTTCTTGAAAACCGGCCGGATCATGGCCTGGTTTACCGCCAATATCGGCTATCATCATATTCACCATCTGAATGCACGCATCCCCTTCTACCGGTTGCCGGAAGTCCTGACTGCGATCCCCGAGCTGAAAACCCCCAAGACCACCTCGCTCCATCCGCTGGATATAATCCGCTGCTTGCGTTTGAAGGTTTGGGATGTCGAAGCGCAAGAGATGATCGGCCTCCGCAGGGCCAACCGGTCTTCAATGAAACCGGCCTGAGGCAGAACGATGCAATCGAAAGCCCACGCTAAGTCTTTCACTGCCGCTCAAATTGCGGAACAACTCCGGGGCGAAGTTTTTGGCGACGGCACCGTCGAACTCACCGGCCTCGCGCCGGCCGATTGTGCCCGGGCCGGCGACCTCACGTTCGCGGAAAAGGAATCGTACTTCGCTGCCGCCGAACAAAGCCAAGCCGCAGCAATCCTCGTGTCGGGCGGATTTGCTTCGTCAAAGAAAGTTCTCATCAAGGTGCCCAACGCGCGAGTGGCGGTGGCGAAATTGTTGCCGGTATTTTTTCCACCCGACCAACATCCAGCCGGCATTCATCCGAGCGCGTGCATCGCTCCCTCGGCCCAGATTGATCCCACCGCGCATATCGGGCCGAATTGCGTCGTCGGTGCGCGCGTCCGATTGGGGGCGCGCTCCGTGCTTCTGGGCGGCAACCACCTTGGCCGCGATTGTCAGATCGGCGACGACGTCTGCTTGTTTCCCAACGTCGTCATTTATCCAAAGTGCCAGATTGGCCACCGCGTCAGCATCCACGCCGGCACCGTCATCGGCTCGGACGGTTACGGCTATGTGTTCGATGCGGGCCGCCACCTTAAAATGCTGCAAGTGGGCAACGTGATCATTCATGATGATGTTGAGATCGGCGCCAATACCGCGATTGATCGCGGCGCCCTCGGCCCCACCGTCATCGGCCAGGGCACCAAGATTGATAATCTCGTGCATGTCGCCCACAACGTAAACATCGGCCGGCATTGCCTGGTCATGGGCCAGGTGGGTTTCGCCGGCAGCACGCGCCTGGGTGATTATTGCGTGATCGCGTCGCAGTCGGGAATCGCAGGACATTTGAAACTCGGCAATCAGGCCACGGTCGGAGCGAAATCCGGCGTCATGCGCGACGTCCCGGACAAGGGAACCGTCCTCGGTATTCCGGCCGCCCCGGACAAGCAAACCAAACGGCAATGGATCGGGCTGCAACAGTTGCC
>JAYUBJ010000284.1:0-1823 GCA_043740915.1 Verrucomicrobiota bacterium | reverse complement strand
CCCGGTTCGGACGCGGAACCGTCGTGGCATTCCACGGAGGCCGTCGTGGTGCAAACCTTGCGCCGCTGCCAGGCGCGGTTGGCCGCACTGCCGGATTGCTTGGTGCTCGTTGAATTGTTGCTGCGGGAACCAACTCGAGGTCGTTTCGCCAAAAGCCCGGCGCTGGCGCACTTGGAGCAGCACTGGTTGAATCCGCAGACGTATTCCCCGGCGGTTACGGCAGAGCTTCGGGTCGCCGTCTGCGCCAACCCGGAAGCCGAGGCCACGCTGGCGGCGCAGGAAATACTGCGTCATGTTCGCGCGGGCGGACGCTATCGTGAATGCGCCGTGCTGGCGCGCTCGTTGGAGGGCTACCACGATGTGCTGCGCCGCGTATTCACCCGCCACGAAATTCCGTTCTTCCTCGACCGCCGCGAGCCGGTGGCGCACCACCCCCTGGCCGAGCTGACACGCTTCGCGCTGCGCACGGCGGCGTTCGGCTGGCGGCAGGAGGACTGGTTCGGCGCCTTGAAATCCGGTTTGGTGCGCGCCGATGAAACCGGGCTGGACCATTTGGAAAACGAAGCGCTCGCCCGTGGCTGGGAGGGACGTGCGGCCTGGCAACACTCGTTGCGATTCGACGCGAATGCCGACGCGGCACTTGGCGATATTCTGGAAACACTCCGCCAGCGGCTCGTCCCGCCCTTTCTGTCCCTGGCCGATTCTTTGACCGTGGGAAATCAGTCGCCCACCGGCGCGCAGCTCGCCGCCGCCCTCCGACGATTCTGGCGCGAACTGGAGGTCGCGCGGCAGTTGGAGGAGTGGAGTTCGCCGCCCACCACCGATCTCCCACCGGCCATCGGCCAGCAGCCCCAGGCGATTCATCTGACCGTTTATGAGCAAATGAACGAATGGCTCGACCATCTCGAGCTCGCGTTTGCGACTGAGCCGCTGCCCTTGCGCGACTGGCTGCCGATTCTCGAAGCGGGCCTGGGTGGTCTTTCCGTTGGCGTCATCCCGCCCGTGCTCGATGAAGTGCTCATCGGCGCCATCGACCGCTCCCGCAATCCCGATTTGCAACTCGCCCTGGTGCTCGGAGTAAACGAAGCGGTGTTCCCCGCGCCGCCCGTTCCCGGCGTGCTGCTGACCGATGCGGATCGGGAAATGCTGGCGACGCTCGATCCGGCTCATTTCTTCCTCGGCCCCGACGCGCGGCAACGCCTCGGACACGAGCGTTACCTCGGCTACATCGCCTGCACGCGCGCCCGGCAGCGGCTGGTGCTGACCTGCGCCGCGTTCAACGATGCCGACCAGAAGCTCAACCCGTCGCCATTCTTTGCGCACCTGCAGCGGTTGTTTCCGTCGCTCGCAATCGAGGAATGGCGGCCCGCAACCGACTGGCTCGACAGCGAGCATCTCAGCGACCTCATCGCCTCGCTCTGGCAAGCGCAGACTTTCCTGGGTGCGCCGCCTTTCCTCGCCGAATGGCCGGTCCTGGCCCCGCTGCGGGAACGATTGAAAATGTTTGCCACGCCCAATGACAACTCGCTCCCGCCCGCGCTGGCCGAAAAGCTGTACGGCCCGGACTTGCGCACCTCGGTAACTCGTCTTGAAAAATTCGCCGAGTGCCCGTTTCGTTTTTTCGTTCACTCCGGGCTGCGCGCGCGGGAGCGTGAACGTTTCGACGCCGACGCGCGGGCGACCGGTCTATTCCAGCATGAAATCCTGAAGCAGTTTCACGAGCAGTTGCGCGGAGAGAACCAACGCTGGCGCGATGTCACCCCGGCGGAGGCACGACAGCGGGTGCGGCAAATCGCGGACGATCTGCTGCCGACATTCGGTGG
>JAYUBJ010000283.1:0-6214 GCA_043740915.1 Verrucomicrobiota bacterium | reverse complement strand
GGAGACGAGGTGACGAGTCTCTAATCTCCTCGGTTTCTGAAGTGTAAGTTAGAGACTCCTCACGTCGGCTCCTACCTTTTTATTGGCGTGCCATAATCACGGAGCCTTTCGCGGATGTAGGGGTGCGTTCGCAGGTCGCCCAGCTGGTCGGCCAGCCGGTCCAGCTTGGCGCGGTAGCTGGCCTGATCCTCGGAACCCAGGGAGCTGATCGAATCGGCCAGCAGACAGAAGGCGTGGACCTCGCCCGACCTCGGCTGGCAGGCGTCGCCGTCGGCCTCGCATAACTCGGCATCCAGCAGCAGCAGTTCGGCCAGCGTCACCGCGCGGACGCGGCGCAACGCCCCGGCGCTGTCCAATAATTGCGCGAGCGCCTCCGGTGACAATTGCTTCAATTTATCCAGACCCAGCCCGACGGTTTGCCGGCAGATTCGCTCCAGTTCTTCACTGGCCGCGACCAGTTCGCCGGCCTCTTTCTTGGCCACCGCCGACGCGAGCAGCGCAGCGATCTGCTGCACCAGACGCATGATGTAGTCTCTCATCTTTGGCTGGTGGTGGGCGAACGCGGTTTGGCGGGCGGGAAGTTGGAAAGCGCGCCGCCGACGGTGTTCGTGTCCACCGGTTTGACCGGACGGACGGGCGGGCCGGCCTCGCTAGGCAGTAGGCGCAAATCAACAATTTCTCCCGGATACAATTTCAACTCCGGCGGCACGCTGATGAGGAGCGGTAGACCCAATTCCCTCCGTGTTTGGCCCAGGGGCAGCAGCGTCTCGCGGATGGGCGTGAGTTGCGGGCCGACCCTCTCGATGCGCGCGCGAAAAATCTGCGGGTTGCGCGCGCGGGCGCGGACTTCCACGGCCATGCCTTCCTTGGGTTCGATCCGCATCGGCTGGCGGAGAAAGCCGACGATGCGGTCGGGCGCCGTGACGCTGAGGGTCAGGAGCGGTTCGCCCGCCGCGATGCGTTCGCCGGGATGCTGCCGGAGGGCCGTGATCGCGCCAGCCACGGGCGCGGTGATTGCGAGCGGGTTTTTCGGGTCGGATGCCACGACCCGGGCGAGGACTTCTCCGGCGGCGACCGTTTGGAAAATTCTGACTTTGTATTCCGCCAGCACGCCTGGCTGCGGACTGGAGACTTGCACCTCGACGGTTTCCACTTCACCTGCGAGCGTCAACGGCCCCATCCGCTGGTTCCATAGCATGACCACCAGAATCAGCACGAAAACAAAAACGAGGATCGGCGTGAACCGGCGGTTGAACTCGCGCCAGCGTTTGGCTGGCGGCGTGGGCATCGGTTCCAAGGGTTCCATGATCAGGAGTTAACAAAAAGCCGGTGTTTAACCGCAGATGAACGCAGATGGACGCAGATAAGAAAGGATTTGGCCAGTCGTGGGGCCGCCCCGCAGTTCGTGAAACGCTCACCGTGTCCCTTCAACTGCGGTATCAAAGTGTTATCTGCGTTCATCTGCGTTCATCTGCGGTTTCAACGCCATACCGGCTGACGACGGATGTTAGATTTCGCGACGACCAAAGCAAGAGTGTTTCGGAATGCTACTCCCGGCGCACAAGTCGGAGCGAGTCGAGGTCGAAGCTCGCTTCGCCTTTGGTGGCGCGCAGTTCACAGACCAGTTCCACTTCACCGCTCGCGCCGCCGATTTCCAGATCGAACTCGATTTTCTGCCAGCCGCTGGTGCCGGTGAGTCGATTCTGGCGTTGCGCACCCGAGATGCGCAGGCCGGCGCCAACGTTCGCTTCGTTACTGCTGACCACATCCATGGCGCGCACCAATCCCTCGAAGCGATAGCGTCCGCCGTCCAGCGCAACGCGCGTGCGCCACGAGGCGAGGCAGTTTCCGTTGGCAGAGCGAATCCGCAGGACTTGCTTTCCACCCTCGGCGACTTGCTCGAGCACGGGATTGCCCGAATCAATTTTCGCTTTCCAACCGGTTGGCCTGGCCGTGCCCGTGCGGTCGCGCTTCAGTATTTTGGAAATCGCGCCGAGCTGTTGCTCGATGAAGCGTCCGCGCTGGACGATGAGGTAGCGCAGGGTGTTGGCCGCCTGTTCATGCTCCCGGGCCGCGGCGGGATTGTACTCTGCCAGCACCGGTCGGATTTTGGCGGCCAGTTCGGCGACACGATTGGTGAGCGCGTGGATATTGAACGTGGTGGTAGAGAGCGACTCGAGGCGATCCAGGTAGCGGCGCTTGCCTTCCGGGGTTTCAAAGACGGCGCGCGCAAGAAAGCCATTTCCGTTCGGATACAGCGCGTCACCTTCACGAAACATCTGGTCCATGCCGTGCGGCAGAAAGATCAGCCGGTCGGACAGCGGATCATGATAAATGCGATAATTATTTCGGTTCATCATGTAGCCATCCCAGTGGCTCGTGATTGCCTCCATGACGATGAAGGAAATAAATTTGTCCATGTCGAGCAACTGCTCCACCTGTTGGAAGCGTTTGCCGGGGTCCGGTTCCTGCGCCGCCAGCATCAGGGCGCGTAGATCAGCGCGGTCTTTCGGGCCGGTGTTGGAGAGGACTTGCAGCGGGGCGGTGAGGTCCGTGCAAAAGCCGCCGTCATAGAGCGTGCCGTAGGGATTTTGAAAGTGATGCCGAAGGAACAACGTGTCAAAGCCCTCGATCAAAACAAAGAAACCCAGGTCCCGGCCGTTGAGTTCCACCCGCGCGTTGGTGGCGCGGGGCGCCGGGACTCCGGCGGCGCGGAAGAGTGCGCCGCAGATGTTTTCCGTCATGAAGGTGGGGTCTTGCACGGAGTTGTTCAGGTGCAACTTGTCCAGGCCGTGGAAATATTGTTCCTTGTGAAACTTGTCGAAGTTCAAGGTCAACGCCGGCTTGTCGTCGATCCCGCGGAAGCTGCCGGCGCCGCCCTTGAGATGGATCGCCACGTCGCTGTAGACCGTGTCGTCCTCACGGACGGTGGCGCGGACATAACTCCGGCTGTCCTTGCGCAGCGCAGCCAGTTCCGATTCGGCGATCTGGATGCGGAGGTGGGGGATCGGGGCATTGGTGAAGAACGCCTCGCTGGTGAGAAATTTTGCGTTTTTCTTGGGCGGAGCCACGATCGCATCCTTTTTCGCGACCGCATCCATGCAAAAGAAAACTGCCAGTAGCGCCGCCAGCGCAGCGATGCCGGGCAAAATAGTTCGTCGGCAATTCACCGGGCGGCTCATGGTTTGGGATCGACTGCAGGCACTCAGTCAGATTACACCAACACGGTTCAGAAACGCAAACTGCGCGCGACGTCCGTTCCGCCAAATTGAGGCCGCCTCAGAGCTTGTGGCGGTTCTTGGTAGGGACGCTTCCGCGTGTCGGGAAAACAGCCTTTACATTTATCGCCGGGATTGTCACACAACACCCGAGACCCCGGTCGCGCCGGGATCCAATCCGCGGTGGGAAACTGGGCCTATGAGTGAATGGTTTTATTTCGCCGGTGACAATGCGCTCGCGCCGCCAAACATCCCGGCGCTGATGCTGGGGCTGTTGCTGTCGTTTCTCCTCGGCCAGATTGTCGCCTGGGTTTACATGCTGACCCATTCGGGCCTCTCCTATTCGCGGTCCTTTGTAAACGCCTTGGTGGTGACTCCGGTGGTCGTCTCGTTGGTTATGGTGGTGCTCGCGAACAATCTCGTCACGGCCTTCGGACTCATGGCGGTGTTCGCCATCGTCCGCTTCCGCAACATCCTGCGGGACACGCTCGACACTTCATACATCCTTACCGTCCTGTTCATCGGGATGGCGTGCGGCACCCAGAAATTCTCCACGGCCGTGATCGGCTGTTTGCTGACGGCCCTGGTCATTGTCTATCTCTGGTTTGCCGGGTTCGGCATCCGGCATCGTTACGATCTCATCCTGAACCTGCATTGGACGCGGTCGGCGGAAGAACTGGTCGAGTTGCAGCGGTTGCTCGAACGTCATAGTGGCAAAGTCCAACTGGCCAGCCGGCGCACGCATCAAGGCCATGCCGGCGCCGACTTCTCGTACCGGCTATTGTTGCGGGACCCGGAACGTCTCGACGCATTGGTGGACGAGTTGGAGGCGCTCGAAGGTGCTTCCAAAGTAACCACCCTCAAGGCCGAGGACGAATCGGAACTTTGAGGGGCGAATCAGGTGGCACGGGCAACCTGCCCGTCCCGCCGGGCCACTGGCCCGGCGGAATGGGAGGGCGCATCGGATTGAAAAGGGTCGTCAGAAATCGTCCGCGCTTTCCGTCCGCTCCGCGCGGCGGGTCGCCGATGCCGCCCAGGAATCCCGCCTCGGAATTCGGGTTAAAATGTGCATCGGTAATTGATTTCCCAGCGCGAAGCCTTACGTTGGCCGCGACACAAAACCCAAATTCCAGCGCGTGAACCAGCATAGCCTCTCGTCCGTTGCCACGGTCACCCCTCGCCGGTGGCGTGTTTACGGGTGCCTGCTCGCGCTCGTTTGCGGTCCGGGTTTGTCGGTCCAGGCGTTGGATCTGGAGCTGGCGCGCAAGGAATTCATTTCCGGCAATTACACCAATTCCATGCGTCTGGCGGAACACGCCATCGAGGCCAATGATTCGGACGAGGACTGGCGCCTGCTCCTGGCCAATTCGCTGATGACGCTGGGCCGCTACACCAATGCGCAGGCGGTGATCACCACCAATTTGTCGCGCTACTACAGCAGCATCCGCACGCGCCTGCTCGGCCATGAGGTGTTCCGCCAGAACGGCCAGACGAACCGGGCGCGCGAGCTGCTCGAGGAAATCAACCAGCTCGCCAGCAGCCGGCCGTGGGGCTACCGCGACACGCCGGATCGCCTGACGCTCGGCCGCGCGGCGCTCCTGCTCGGCGCCGACCCCAAACTGGTGCTCGAAAGAGTATTCGATCCAGCCAAGAAAGCCGACCCGGGTAATCGCGACGCGTATTTAGCCACCGGCGAACTGGCGTTGGACAAGCATGATTTTGGGCTCGCCGCCAAACTGTACCAGGAGGGCTTGAAGAAATTCCCCGATGATCCCGACCTGTTGTTCGGCCTCGCCAAATCGTATTCCACGAGCGAACGAGAGGTGATGTTGCGCGCCTTGGACCGGGTGTTGAAGTCCAACCCCAACCATGTGCCCAGCCTGCTGCTGATCGCCGATCACTTGGTGGACGCCGAGGAATATGCCGGCGCTGAAAAAATGCTCCAACGTGCGCTCGAGGTGAATCCCGTCCATCCGGAGGCGTGGGCGTATCGCGCGATCCTGGCGCATTTGCGGGGCGATGTCGCGGCGGAAAAGAGCGCCCGCGCGGCGGCGCTGCAGTCCTGGGTGGGCAACCCGGCGGTGGACCATCTTATTGGAAAAAAGCTTTCGCAAAAATACCGATTCGCCGAAGGGGCCGCGGCGCAACGGCAGGCGTTGCGCTTTGATAAAAACTATCTGCCGGCCAAGAGCCAGTTGGCGCAGGACCTGGCACGGCTGGGGGAGGAAGTGGAAGGCTGGGAACTCGCCGACGAAGTATATCGCGATGACGGCTACGACGTGACCGCCTACAATCAAGTCACGCTCAAGGACAGCATGGCGAAGTTCCAGACCCTCACCAACGAGAATTTCATCGTGCGCATGAGCGCGTCCGAAGCCGCGATTTATGGCGACCGGGTCCTGGAATTGCTCGGTCGCGCGCGGACGACCCTGTGCGCCAAGTACGGGATAACTCTGCAGCAGCCGACCATTGTGGAAATTTTTCCCGACCAAAAGGATTTCGCCGTGCGAACCTTTGGCATGCCTGGCGGTGCGGGATATTTGGGGGTCTGCTTTGGCCGTGTCATCACGGCGAACAGTCCCGCGTCGCAGGCGGCGCATCCGGCGAACTGGGAGGCGGTGCTCTGGCACGAGTTCTGCCACGTCGTCACCTTGAGCCTTACGAAAAACAAAATGCCGCGGTGGTTGAGCGAAGGCATTTCTGTTTACGAAGAGCGACAGGCGAACCCGGTCTGGGGGCAGGGGATGAGCCCGCGTTATCGCGAGATGGTGCTCGGCAAGGAATTGACACCCATGGGCGAGTTGAGCGGGGCCTTCCTAGCGCCGAGGAGCGACATGCACATGCAGTTCGCCTACTACGAGTCGTCGCTGGCGGTGGAATTCCTCGTGCAGCAATTTGGCGCGGAGAAGTTGAAGGCGATTTTGGGCGACCTGGCTAACGGTGTCCAGATCAACCAGGCCATAGCGATCCACACCGCGCCGCTGGCGAAGATCGAG
>JAYUBJ010000282.1:0-1830 GCA_043740915.1 Verrucomicrobiota bacterium | reverse complement strand
GGCGCGTTTTTGGTGGAGCAGCTGGATGGGAGCCGCAAGCGAATCCTCCTCCCGCCGCGCCGCCCAAAACAGCACCAAGGCCCGCACCCGGAACGGAGCAGCCCTTTGGATGATCCGAAGCGGGTAAACAAGTAAGCATAAAAGTAGGAGCTTTTTGCCTTCGGGGAAGGTAGTTTCCCACCCACGCCCGGTCTTGTCGCTGTCGTCCGACCGTATTTCCGGGCGGCGCACCCGCGCGAAGCGAACATGGCGAACACCAGTCAGCCGAACGAAAAGCAGGGCGGTTCAAACTCCCGGACCCGGTTGCTGCTGATTGATGATGACCGCAAACTGTGCCGGCTCATCAAGGACTATCTGGAGCCGATGGGCTACGAGGTCACGAACGTTCACTCTGGCCCGGAAGGCTTGGAAGCGTTGGCGGGCGGGAGTTTTCAGGCCATCCTGCTGGACGTGATGATGCCGGGCATGGACGGGTTCGAGGTGCTCAAACAAATCCGGCACAAGTCGAACGTGCCCGTGCTCATGCTCACCTCACGGGGCGAAGAATCCGACCGCATCGTCGGGCTGGAAATCGGCGCCGACGATTACCTGCCAAAAACTTTTTCCACGCGCGAATTGCTCGCCCGACTGCGCGCCGTGATCCGCCGCGCCGCGGCCACCGCCACCGAAGGGGGTGGCCAGCCCGACCCGGAAATCGTCACCGGTCCATTGCGCGTCAACACGGCATCCCACACTGCGGTCCTCGGCGACCAACCCCTGGTGTTGACCCCGGTGGAGTTCGATCTGCTCGCCTCGCTCGCCCGGGCCAGGGGCCGCGTCAAATCACGCGAGCAACTCCTTGATGAAATCCGCGACCGTAATTACGACGTCTTCGACCGCTCGATCGACGTGCACATCTCGGCATTGCGGAAAAAACTCGGCGACGATCCCAAAACGCCGCGCTTCATTCGCACCGTGCGGGCGGCCGGCTATATGTTGATCAATCCCGACTATGATTACTCCTGAGCCGGTGAAAATCCGGTTTCCGCTGTACGCGAAGATTCTGCTTTGGTTTCTCCTGAACCTGGTATTCCTGGGGGTGGCTTCCTACGTCATTCTAAGGGTCCAGTTTCATCTCGGTTTAAACTCACTGCTCGCCGGAAAGATAGGTGACCGGATCCAGGCGGTGAGCGACGTCATGTCCTTCAATCTGAATTTCGCGCCGAAAACCCGATGGGATGAGATCGTGCGAAATTACAGCAGCGCCTACCAGGTGCAGTTCGTTCTCTTTCGCTACGACGGAACGCAAGTGGCCGGCGAAACGGTCACCTTGCCGCCGGAGGTCCTCAGTAAGTTGCGCGAGCGTTTCTGGCCCTTCATGCCGGTGCCACGCCCGCCCGGAGCAGCAAGAACTGGGCGTGGCCTGCCGCCGTCCGAAGGACGCTCCAACCGGCCGGCATCACCGCCCGGCTCACCCTACGTGAGAACGCCCTCCAAGTTCATGATGCACACGGCGAACCCCAGCCAATACTGGGTGTTCGTCCGCATTCCAGTCATGGATCGCGAGCCGCAAAGGCCGGTTCCAGTAAGTCTGCTCGTGGTGTCGGATTCCCTGCGCGGCGGTGGCCTGTTCTTTGACTTTCTGCCGTGGTTGGGCGTGGGGCTGGGCGTGGTGTTTGTCTCGCTCCTGTTCTGGATTCCTTTGGTGCGTGGCATCACGCGTTCCTTGTCGCAGTTGACGCACGCCACCGAGCAAATCTCCGAGGGCCGCTTCGAGGCGCGCGTCGCAACCAGCCGCCGGGACGAACTGGGTCACTTAGGTCAGGCCGTCAACCGCATGGCCACGCGACT
>JAYUBJ010000281.1:0-6223 GCA_043740915.1 Verrucomicrobiota bacterium | reverse complement strand
GCCATTGTTGGAACCCGCGACATCAACTTTGCCGTCACCGCCGCGGGTGATATCGGCCCGGTGGACACCGTATCCGTGCGGCCGGAGGTCGGCGGCCTGATCTCCAAACTCACGGTGGATCTGGGCGACAAGGTCAAGAAGGGCGACATCCTCTTTGCGCTGGACGATTACGATCTGCAGACCGAAAAATCCTCGCGCAAGACGGAAATCAGCGGCGCCAAACTGGCCGTCGAGACCCAAAATATTCAGCTCGAAAAAGCGAAGCTGAACTTTGACCGCATCAAGGAATTGTTCGCGACCAAGCTCGTGGCGCAGGAAGCTTACGACAATTCGCGCATCGACCTCGAACTCACCAAGAACAGCCTGGACATCGCCAAGAACCGGCTGGAGACCGCGCAGACTGCACTCCAGACGGTCGAAGACAAGCTGATCAAAACCGTGATCCGCGCGCCGTTTGACTGTACGATTCTGACGCGCCCGGTATCCGTGGGGCAGGCGGTTTCCGGCTCGAGCGGATTTAACAGCGGCACCGAGGTGCTGACCGTCGCCAATCTCGCCGACATGATCATCACCGCCCACATCAACCAGGCCGACGTCACGCGCTTGAAGGTGGACCAGGCGGTGGCGGTCGAAGTGGAAGCCGTTCCCGGCCTCAAGCTCGTCGGGCATGTGGACCGCATCGCGCCGCAGGCGACGATCAAAAACGGCATCAAAGGATTCGCCACCCGCATCATCCTGAAGAACGCCGAGGAGGTGGTTCGCCCCGGCATGACCGCGAACCTTTCGATCCCGCTCATCTCGGCCGACAACGTGCTGGCCGTCCCACTGGCGGCCGTCTTCACCGATCAAGGCGACCGTTTTGTTTACGTCAAGCAAAGCGGCGACAAATTTGAGCGCCAACCGATCCAACTGGGCGTGGCGGATTATGACTTTGCCGAGGTGAGCAAAGGGCTGAAAGGCGGCGAAGTGGTTTCGCTCGTCACGCCGCCGGGCGAAGCCAGCGCCGCCAGTCAAGCCTTCGGCGGCAAGGGCCCGCCGGGCGGAATGAAAGGCCCCCCAGGTAAGCTGGGGGGCGGCGCCCCGGGCGGCAAGGGTCCGGCAAATCCCAAATAGAATTTCTCGCCATGGCCCTCGTCGAACTGCGCAACGTCAGCAAGATCTACCACCTCGGTGGCGAGGAGATCCGCGCGCTCGACGATGTCTCGCTGGACATCGACGGCGGCGAGTTCATCTCCATCATCGGCCCCTCGGGCAGCGGCAAATCAACCCTCATGCACATTCTGGGCTGCCTCGATTCGCCGTCGAAGGGAACGATCCAGCTCGACGGCACGATGATTGAAAGGGCTTCGCAACGCGAGTTGGCGCGCATCCGCAACCAGAAGATTGGCTTCGTTTTTCAATTCTTCAATCTGCTGCCAAAATTAAACGTGTTGCAAAACGTCGAGCTGCCCATGGTTTACAGCGGCGTGTCCAGCCGCGAACGCCGCGAGCGCGCCCACCATGCGCTCAAGCTCGTGGACATGGAGAACCGCGCCAAGCACCGCCCGATGCAGCTCTCCGGCGGCCAGCAACAACGCACCGCCATCGCGCGGGCGCTCGTGAACAGCCCGAAGATTGTGTTTGCCGACGAACCGACCGGCAACCTCGACTCACACACTGGCGAGGCGATCCTGCATTTGTTCCACCAACTCAGCCAGGAAGGCCGCACCATCGCGTTGGTGACCCACGACCCGGAGATCGCCGCCGTCACGCCCCGGCGCATCGAGATCCGCGATGGCAAGATCGCCAAGAATGTGGACACCAAACTGGCGGGCACCACGAACGCACCAAAATTTGCACTAAACGCGGAACGCGGAACACGGAACGCGGAAACCATCCCCGACAACCAACCCAAATGATGATGAAGAACCTCGATTTGAAAAGCAGAACAAAGCAATTTGCCTTGGATATTATCCAATTTTTCGAGGCGCTGCCGAAAAGTGAAACATGCCGAATACTGGGACGACAACTACTTCGTACGGGAACTTCGGTTGGTGCGAATTACCGCTCGGCCAAACGCGCCAAATCAAACGCGGATTTCATCCACAAGATGGGAACGGTGGAGGAGGAAGCCGACGAATGCGGCTATTGGCTGGAGCTGCTTCTTGAGAGCAACAAGGTAACCTCCACTCAGGCTTCGGCGCTCCTGCGCGAGGCGGACGAACTCGTCGCTATCACTGTCGCCTCGATCAACACCGCCAGGAAGGCAAAAGACCCTCGCGTGTCACCGGGTGTTTCCGCGTTCCGCGCTCCCCGTTCCGCGTTCCTATGAACTTCTTAAACGCCATCAGCATCGGCTTCAAAGAAATCTGGGCCAACAAATTCCGCTCCGGGCTCACCATGCTCGGCATCATCCTCGGCGTCGGCAGCCTCGTCGCGCAATCCGCCCTCGTCAAAGGCATGGAGAACGGCATGAAGGAAGCGCTCATTGCCATCGGCGGCCTGGAAAAAGTGCGCGTCGAGGACCAGGACATTCCCATCTGGCAGCAGCACCGGGCCGACCAGGCCGTCGGGAACACGATGAACGACGTTTATGCCCTGCAGCGGAGCGCGCCGTTGATCAAACTCGTCACGCCGGAGATGCGCAATCGCATGACCACCATTACACGCGAGGGCAAGGCCTTCAACCCCTGGAATTTCATCGGCACGTGGCCCAACGCCGTCGAAATGAACCAGCACGTGCTCGCGTACGGACGGATGTTCAACGAGGTGGATGACGAGCTGGCCCGCAGCGTCTGTGTGATCGGCACCGCCACCCGCGACGCGCTCTTCGGTTCGCCGGAACAAATCGGCCGCGAGATCAATCCGGTCGGCGAATTTGTGAACATCAACAACCAGCGCTTCCGCATCATCGGGATGTTCGAACATTACGAGAGCGAACAGGACCACAAGGCGCGGGAACTGGCCAAGGAAAAGGGCCCGGAACCGATGCAGAGCGGTCCGGCCCGCAGCAAAGGCTGGGGCAGCGGCAAAAGCAAAAGCACCGGCGGGTTCGCCTTCGATATCAAGAACCAGACCGTTTACATCCCGCTCAATACCATGTGGCTCAAATTCCGCGCCAGCGCGGGCACGAACAGCATTCCCGATTCGCGCCTCTCGAACCTCTCGGTGAAGGTGGCGGACATCGACCAGATGGACAACGCGCTCCAGCAGGCCAAGAACGTGATGATGCACTCCCACAAGGGCATCGAGGATTTTTCGTTCCGCACCCAGGAGAATTGGTCGGAGAACATCACCAGCGCCATCCGCAATGCCCGCTTGAGCGGTGGCATCATCGCCGCCATCAGTCTGCTCGTCGGCGGCATTGGCATCATGAACATCATGCTCGCCAGCATCACCGAACGCGTCCGCGAGATCGGCATCCGCAAAGCCATCGGCGCCACTTTTTTTGATGTGTTCATCCAGATCCTCGTCGAGAGCATTGTCATCGCCGTCATCGGCGGCGTCGCCGGACTGCTCGCCTCGAAGGGACTCGTAAATCTCCTCTCCATGGTGTCCCCCACCGACAATACGCCGGTCATCACCGTGGATGCGATGCTGCTGGCGTTCGGCTTCAGCGTGTGTGTCGGCGTCCTCGCCGGCATCTTCCCCGCCTTCAAGGCCGCCAAGCTGAACCCGATTCAGGCGCTGCGCTACGAGTAAGACCGGACGCCATTACATCGGCGTGGACAAAACCTTGAACATCTGGAAGGCCGAATACAGCCCCAGCGCCATCGAGATGAACCACAGCGGCTTTTTCTTCACGACCAGACAAATACCACCCAGAGCAATGGACACTTGGAAGAAAGTGATCGCCAAACCCATTTCCTTGGAGTGATCCGCCGCGCTGGCGGCCTTCTTGCGCGCCTCCTCCCGTTCTGCCTCAAATTTTTTTGCCTCTTTGGAAATTTCGGCTTTCTCCTTTTCGTATCTGTCGATCTTCTGCTTCACCTTGTTCAGCAACTCCGCATCCGCCGTCGCGCTGCGTGTGAGCTGGTCGCGGTCGATCTCGTAAAGGTTTTGCTTGATCGACTTGGCCTGGAAGAATGCCCACTGATCGGACGCCTGCGCCTGGGCAAAAGTGGCCTCGTTCATCTGCTTGAGGGTGAGCGTGGTGAAGCCGCCGCCTTTGAGAGTGGCAATACCTGTGAGCACCGCGAGGAATACCAGCGTGAGCGAGACGTATTTGGTCCACGCCTCGCGCTTTTCTTTTTCCTTGGCCGCCTCCCGGTCACCCTTGATCTTCTCGATGAAATCTTTCAGTTCGTTCAGTTCGATTTGCATATGTTTTTCAAATTGAATTCTCTAATTCGGGAGCGGTTTTTACACGGCCTTGGCCCGCTCCGCAAGCGGGTAAATGCGGAGCGATTCGTGAAGTAGCGGCGGGCTTCCAGCCTGCCGTAGAGCCGTGGCGTCTCGCTCGGCGGGATCCACCTCGCGCAAAACCAGGTGGCTTGTGAATTCTCGGGCGTCTCTCCGATACCACCGTTCCATCCAGGATCGGCGTTCTCCCTCCCGGACCGCGGCTTGTCCCAAACCGCAGCGCGTCGTCAGCCAACCAGCCCTGAAACTAATCCAACCCGGCTCGGTTCATCCACGCGCTGCGAGTTGGGACAACTCGCGGTCCGGTTCAGGCGCGGTCGCGAATATGCACCCAGGTGTGGACGTGCGGCGCGCCGCGGAAATACCAGACCATGGCCGGCCCCTCAATCTGCCACACGTCCCAGACACCATCATTCCCAATGTCCTCGTTTTTGTAGAAGGCCATGTGGAGATGGTCGAAACCGTTCTTCTCGACCAGCTTCATCGCTTCGTCCACGTCGGGCTTGCGAAACGGCGCCAGCAGATCCGCCATCACCTTGCGGACATGCTCCTTCTGGTTGCGCGACAACGCGCTCACGGGTATGCCGGGCAAGCCCGTCTTTTTACCGGTGAGCTTCACGGTGTCGGTGCCTTTTTCCTCACGGGGATCGCCCAGCAGCGCCAGTTCGCGCTGTTTGCCGTCCAGCATTTTGAAAACTTCGTTCGCCCGCACCGCCTGATACCAATAGGCGTTGCCCGGGTGGTCAGCCTTCTCATTGAAGCCCTCCGCCGCGTGGCCATAAAAGATCGGCCCGCCGAATGCAACCCCCTCGACCGAATCGCCGTCGCACCGGCGCGTGCAATGCCGGCCGGTGAGGACAAACTCAAACTTGCCCGTGTCCGGGGCGCCGAAGAGTGCGATGGACGAACTGCCAAACCCTTCCTTGCCGCTGTCGTGCTCGACCTGTTTGAACACGCGCTCGGCGTATTCCGGGCTGTGCAGGTTGCGGAAAATCTCGCGCACCATGGCCTGCTGATCGGCGGTGAAAAATTCGGACAACTTCTGGTTCGTGATGTGCCAATTGTTGTCCACCTTGTTGCGCAACGGATGATTGAAGGGGAAACACACGGCCTGGCGCTGGGGTTCAGTCAGGGTTTTGTACAGCGAGGCGACGAGCGTTTCGGACTTGGACTCCTTCGTGGGTGCGGCCAGCGCGCCGGTGGGCGCAAGCATCGGCCAGGATCCGGCGGCGGCCACGACGGCACCGGTGACGGAGGTTTTGAGAAAATCCCGGCGGTTGATCGGGCCGCTACAATTGCAAGGATCTGGAAAGGGGTTGTGTGACATGCGCTACACCTATCACGGAAACTGCAGGCTTTCCAAAAGATTTTTTGATCCGACTGCAACCACCCGCAACCTCTTCCCGCCCCCGCGCCCGTAGCGCAGCCGTCCTCGGCTGCGAGTTCGCGGGGCGTCCCCGCCCCGTGTTCCTTCGCGCGGCTACAGCTCGCGCACCCGATAGAAGCGGATCCCGACTCCGGGCGCGACGTCGCTCGCGGTCTTTACCGCGCCGTCCCCGTTCTGGGTCGGCAGCGGCTGCCAGTTCGGATTAAACAACGAGTCGGTGTATTCCACGATTGTGAACCTGCACGCTCATGGGCGGGGGCGGCGGATGCGCTGGGGCAGACGGCGCTCATCCAGGCTGAGGGCGAGCGCATCGCTCGCGGGCGCGGCCAGATTTGCCAAGCGGTCGTGCAACTGGAAGATGAAGGTTTCCGTCGCCAAAGTGCCGAGCGCCACGGTGGGGTCGCCCCGCTCAAGCCGCCAAAGCGTATCGCGGCTGACAAACAGCCGACCCGCCATATCACTGGTGGAAATGCCGCGCTTGCGCCGCGCCAACGC